>NZ_WOVC01000019.1:0-76540 GCF_011378635.1 Methylosinus sp. RM1 | reverse complement strand
ACCGGCTGACCAATCCGGGCAAGATCGACCTCGAGATCATCGAGGTGCAGACCGGCTCCTATCTCGGCGAGGACGATATCGTCCGCCTGCAGGACGTCTATAATCGCGGCTGACGGGATTTGCGATAGGCGAGCCTGAAGCAATTTTTCCTCCGCCTATTGTCCCCGATTCTGCGCGCTGTAACGCTCGCGCAGATCGGCGAGCGCCGAGTCTCGCGTCGCGCCCTGCTTGCGCAGATTGAAATAATGCTGGCAGAGATCGCCGAAGGTCTGCTTGCTTCCCGTCGCGGCCGCGACGCGCGCGAGGCTTTCGATCGATTCCGCTTCGTCTTCCGCCGCGCCGATCTCCGCCATCATATCGGCGAGCTGCGCCGCGCGATTGGCGAGCATCCGCGGCGATTCCAAAAAATGCGCGGCGCCGACCTCGAGCGCAGCGCGCAATCGCTCCTCCCTGCCCTCATCGACCGGCGCGCCGCCGCTCTTGCGCGCGGCGAGCCAATAGGCCGGATCGACGCGGTCGATCGGCGTCAGCCATTTCGGCAGCTCGTCCTTGCGCTTCACCTCGACGGCCGGCGGCTGCTGCGGGTTCGTGTCTTTGCAGGCGCAGAGCAGCGCCGCGAGCGTCGCGCAGAGGGCGACGAGACGCGGCGCGCTCATCGTCACTTGCCTTGCAGCTTTTTGGCGATGCCTTGCAGGCCGTCCTTCAAGAAGGTCGTCATCGCTTCGCGCGCGGCGTCGTCATTGAGATTGTCCGGCGGCTCATTGCTGGTGTCGCCGCGATAGAGGCGGCCATACCATTGCACCTCGCTGCCGCCGCCCGCGGCCGGCTTCACCGCCAAAGTCGCCGAATAGGAGCTGATCGGCAGAGCGTCGAGATTGGCGTCCGACATGCGATAGCTGAGCTTCATCTGCTGCGGATCATATTCGTCGAGGCTCTCGGTGACGACGCCGCCCTTGCGCAGTGTGATCTCGCGCACCGCGCCATTGGCGTCGCCGCCGGTCGCCTTGACGCTGGCGACATCGGGATGCCAGTCCAGCGAGCCGAAATGGCCGACGAGCGCCCAAACGGCTTTGGGATCGGCGGGAACGGTGATTTTCTCGTCGACCTTGATCGGAGTGGGGCCATGAGCCAGCGCCGGCGTCATTGACACCGACGTCACGGACAGAAGAAAGGCGAGCGCGATTTTCAGTTTCACGGGAGTCTCCTCGAAAGTGCGGTTGCGGGACGGGAACGACGGCGCCGCGCGAAAAATTCGGCGAGCGGAACCACGAGATAGAGGATGACGAAGCCCCCGAGCGCCGCCGCCGCGTAGGCGGGACGCAGATCGACGGGCGCTCTGCTCGGCCGCCGATGCGCGACGGCGAGAAGCGCGGGCGCGATCGCCTCCGGCTTCTCCAAATGCGCGTAAGCGAGGCCCGTCGTCTCGGCGAGCTGGCGCAGATAGGGCTCGCGCACGCTGGAAAGATGTTCCGAGCCGGCGGCCATCTCGCCGCCGAAAGGCGCATTGCGCGGATTATAGCCCTCGCGCTGCTCGGAGCCCGGCGGCGGCAGGCCGAAGCGGCTCTCATGCGGCACTTCGTCGACGCCATAGAAGCCGGTCTCGCGGCCACGCTCGTCGAATTTCGGAATGGGCGCCGGCTCATAGCCGCCGGCGCCGAGAATGAGGCCGAAAACCTTTCCGTGCTCGCCCTCGAACGCCGGCGCGCCATAGGCCGGCAGCGGCGGCGCCTCCTGACCGTCGGTGATGAAGACGAGATCGGCGTCGATGCGGCGCGCCATTTCGACGGCTCGGAACAGGCCGGCGGAAATGCGACTGTCGCCCTCCCAGGCCATGCGCCAATCGAGGCCGGCGATGGCCGCGTCGATCGCCGCGAAATTCTCGCAGACGTCGATCGGCTCGAACAGAAGAAGAGGCTCGCGCTCGGTAAAAATGGCGAGGGCGACGCGCGAGGGACAGGGAAGATCGGCGACCAGACGCCGCATCGCGCGCTTCGCGAATTCGATCCGGCTCGCCGGCGCGCCGTCCAGCGCATAATCGCGCGTGTTCATGCTGCCGGTGATGTCCAGCGTCAGCAGCAGATCGGCGCCGTTGCGCGTCGCTTCGGCGCGCGGAAACAGAAAGGCCGCGACCAGCATCGCCATGGCGAAGGCGAGCGACGGAAAGCGCGCGTCCGCGAAACGGGCGATCATGGCAGCCCCTTGGGCGCGCCGGGAATGTCGGTCCAGATTTTTTTGGGGTCGGCGGGCAGCTCGTCGCCGCCCGAATGCTCGAGTTCTGGATTGTCGCGCACGAGGCGCGCGGCGACGTCGAGATTATATTTCGCGTCCCAGAACTCCGGCCGAAATTGCAATGCGCGACGATATTCGCGCCGCGCCAGCTCGACGAAAGGCCCCGCCGGCTCCAGCTGGCCGCGCTCCAGGAGATCGAAGGCATGGCGCAGCAGCGCATTGCCGAGATCGTAATGGGCGATGGCGGAAAGCTCTTCGCGGCCGGCGGAATCGAGCGGCTCCAGCAGCGCGCGCGCTTTGTCGAATTGCGCGCGCGCCGCGAGAAAGCCCGCGCGCGCGGCGATAAGCTCCGGCGCGGAAGCCGAGTCGGTCTCGACGTCCCGCCCCGCCGCGAGCGCGCTGATCGCGGCATTGTCGGCGCGCGCGCGCCACGCCGCATAGGCGCCCTGCAACGCGCCGGCGAGCGCCGCGACGAGCAGCAGCGACAAGAGGCTCGATCGCCAGCGCGCGACGAGCCGCGCCAGCGGCCGCATGTTTTCGGAGCGCGCGGCGTCGTTCATGCGAGCCTCCTCGCGCGCGCGCGCGGCGCATCGGCGCGCGCGCTCTGCTTCAAGCTCGTCTCGGCGAATTTGGCGGCGACGAGCAAAAATGTGGCGAAGGCCGCGACGAGCAGCGTCTCATCGGTCAAATCCTTACGCGGAATGCGCTCGGCGTAGCGGAACGGCCGACGCTCGAGCCGATCGATCTCGCCTATGGCCTCGGCGACCGCGGCGGGGCCTTCCGCCTCGAAAGCGCGATAGCCGACGCCGAGCGATTTGAAGAAGAGATCGAGATGGCGCTCGGGCAGCGCCTGCGGCGTGTCGAGCTCGTCGGCGCCGGGCTTGTCGCTCAAGCCCTTCGAACCCTGCGTGCGCAGAAACAGCCAATAGAGATTGGGCTTGATCTTGCGGAAATCAGCGCGCAGCTGATCCTGTATGCGCGGATCGATGACGGCGGCGCCGTCGGAAACGAGCAATATCACGCGCGATTCGGCTTCGCCTCCAACAGGAAACTGCGAAAGCGCCATTGCGAGGCCGCGCCCGATATTGGTGTAGCCGAGCCCCGGCCGATCGATCGCCCCAATCGCCGCGCGCACCGCGTCGCGATGATCGGTCATCGGCATCACCAATATGGGCGAAGTGGAAAAGGCGGTGACGCCGAAGAGATCATGCGCGCGGCGCGCGACGAAATCGCTCATGATGCGCTTGGCGGCGGAGGCTTTCGACTCGTCGCCGCCCGCCGGCGTGCGGCCGGCGAAAGTCTCGTTCATGCTCGCGCTGCGATCGATGAGGATCGAGATTTCCGCGCCCTCGCCGTAGCGCGCGATTGCGCGACCTTCGCGAAACGGGCCCGCGACCGCGAGCGCGCAGGCGCTTATCGCGAGCATGGCGGCGACGCGCAGAGTCCATGCGACGAGGCTGGAGAGCGCATCCCGCGGCGCGGCGGCGACGGAGGAAATGGACGACGGTCGCAGCGCCGAAAAGAACAGCGGCGCCAGAGCCAGCGGCAGCAGCAAAAGCGCGAGCGGAGAGGCGACGTCGAAGCTCATCGCGCGCTCCGCTCCTGCGCCGCCAGCGACCTCGCCAGCGACAGGATTTCGCCGAGCGGCAGATCGGCGCCCGCATCGGCGACGCCGAAGAAGAGCGCGCGCGAGCTGGCGAAGAAGCGGATGAGCCGCTCTTTCGCGACGGCGAATTCCGCATGGCCGGCGACGAAGGCGTCGATATCCTCGGCGAAGATACGGCGGCCGGCGGCGTCGTCGATCGCGCGATGCAAGGCGAGCATCGCAGCGCGCCGCGCCGCTTCGTCGCCGCGCTTCGTCAGAATGGCGATGCGGCGCGCCGCGGCGGCGAAGACGCGCGCGCGACGGCGATGGAAAGGCGGCCAACCGCGATCATGCGCGACCAGCGCCAGCGCGCCCAATGCGAGCGCGACAAAGGCGCCGGCGCGAATCGCCGGAGTTGCGGCGTCGCTCGGCGCGACGCCCCTGTCCGGGCGCATGTAATCCGTGGGGTCGTCGCGACGCTGCGGCAAGACTTCGCGCAAGGGCGAAACGCCGATCGCCCAGGCGGGCGCCCGCACGGTCTCGGTCTCGCCCTCGCGCAGGAAACGCAAGGCGAAGGGCGGGATTTGCAGATCACGCACATCGAGCGCGACATAGAAGATTTGATAGACGAGATCGATGTTCCAGCGCGTGAGCCCATCGCCGACGGGCTCTTCGCGCACGCGAATGTCGCGTAGATCGAGCCGATAGTCGAGGGCGCCGGGCCGCGGCAGCGACGCGCTCTGCAAGCGCGATGCGGAATCGGCGACGATCTCGAGCCGCGCATTCACCAGATCGCCGACGAAGAATCCGAAGCCGCGCTCGGCGTAGAGACGGACGGACTTCACCTCTGCCGCCGCCGGAGCCGCGACGAAAGCGAAAAGAAAGGACAGGGCGAGGAAGCGGGCGCGCATCGCCGTTCACAGTCCGAGCAGATGGCGCGACAGCGCATCGGCGTCGAACGTGTCGTCGACGACGAAAGGCGGACGCCCATGCTCCAGCGCGAGACGGCGCAGCGCGTCGCGGCGCTCGGCCTCGCGCGCGCGCCAGCGGCGGCGCAGGCTCGGGCGCATGAGCACGAGCCGCCGCGCGCCGCTCTCGAGATCGTCGAGCTCGACGAGGCCGAAGCGCGGAAGATCGCGCTCCTCGGCGGAATCGGCGAGGAGAATGGGCGCGAGATCATGCTGCGCGAGCCGGCCGAAGAGACGCCTCGCAAAGTCCGGCGGCCAACGGAAATCGGAAATGAGCAGCACGAGCTTGCGACGGCCGGCGATGAGGCCGGCGGCTTCGAGCAGCCCTTGTGCGGAGGCGCCGCGCGGCTTTGCATCGCGCAACCGCTCGGCCGCGGCGACAGCTGCGCCCCGCGCCCGCGTGGCCGGCAGCAGAAGGTCATTGCGCAACGTCGCGTCGCAGGCGGCGAGGCCGAAGCGATCGCCGATGCGCGTCGACGAGAAGGCGAGCGCCGCACAGAGATCGGCGACGAGATCGAGGCGGCGCGCCGCACCCTGAAAGCCCATGGACGCCGACAGATCGACGAGCGCATAGACGTCGATCGAATTGCGCTGCTCGAAACGGCGCACATGGGTCTCGCCGGTCGGATCGCGCATCGTCGCGCGTATGTCGATGCGCCGCGCATCGGGAAATTGAATGAAGCGCGCGTGATCGCGAAACACGCCGATGCCGCCGACGTCGACGCCGCTATGCGCGCCGACGGAGCCGTTGGAGACGTGGCCGCGGGGGCGATAGGCGATGTCGAAGCGCTCCGTCATCACGCCTTCCGTCTCAAGGCGCCGGCACCGTGGCGAAAGCGGCGCGGCAGAGATCGCGGACGATGTCGTCGCCGCGCATCGCATAGATCGGATCGACGAAAATGCGATGCGCCATCGTCTCGAGGAAGATTTCGCGAATATCCTCCGGCGTCAGCGCATCGCGGCCCTCGAGCCAGGCGCGCACGCGCGCCGCGCGCACCAGAAAGGCGAGGCCGCGCGGGCTCGCGCCGCCGCGCACCAGGCCGCGCATCTCCACATCGGGCAGGGTGACGCCGGCCGCATACGGATCGAGCAGCGCTTCCCAGAGCTTCGTCACATAGGCTTCGAGCGTCTCGCTGGCGGCGACGCGGTTCTGGATGAGCTCGGCGACAGAGGCGAGCGAGCGATAATCGAACGCCGGCTCGCCGATGTCGTCGAGCAGACGATCGACGTCGTGATAACGCGGATCGAAGATCAGCGCGCGACGCGTGGTCTCGTCGCTCGGCGTCTTCATCGAGATTTCCATGAGGAAGCGGTCGCGCGCGGCGGCGGGAAGCTCGAATGTCTCTTCGCGCTCGACGAGATTGCGATCGGCGAAGACCTGCAGCGCCGGAAAGGAATATTCGCGATTGAAGGCGGAAACGCTGCGCTCCGCCATCAGCCGCAGCAGCAGCGAATGCACCTGCGGACGCGCGCGATTGATCTCGTTGAAAAAGAAGATGGAGAGATTTTCCGCCTGCCGCAGCACCGGGCCGGGCTCGACGCGCGGGCGTCCGTCATCGGCGAGATAGGTATGATAGATGAGGTCGCTCGGCATGAGATCGACCGTGCCCTCTATGCGCGAATAGGCGCCTCCGAGGGCGCGCGCGACGGCGCGCAGAAGGGTCGTCTTGCCGACCCCGACATCGCCTTCGAGCAGCACATGGCCGCGCGCGAAGATCGCGATGGTCACGAGGCGAATGACCCGGCTCTGGCCGATGACGGCGCGCGAGACGCGCGCCTCGAATTGCTGCGCCTTGGCGCGCCAGTCGGCCAAGACGGCGTCGGTTTCGGCGGTGTCTGTCACGCTGAACGGATCCAACAGCTCGTCGGAAGAGAGGGCGTTGCGACCACGATCCCGGGAAAGGGTCCGACGCGTTGTTGTCGATTGACGCCGGACCCGGATCGCGGCCGCATGACGACCGTCCCCGGGGGCGCGGGGACGGCATTTCTCACGCGAGCGCTCAGGGAATCTTGCTCACGTCATAGACGAACGAGCCCGTCTTCTTGAAGTGCTCGGCGCGCTTCTTGTTGCGCTCTTCCATGGCCGCGATCGCGGACTGGTTCTTGGCGAGCTCCTTCGGATCGTGCTTGGGATCGTATTTGGAGCCGGCGACCTTTTCCGGAAAGCCGGGCTTGGGCTCCCAGCAATCGCCGGGGGCCTTGCATTTGGTGCCGTCATAGGCCGAGGCCGCGCCGATCGCAGCCGCGTTCATGACGAACGCGACGCCGACGGCCGCCGCAATCTTCAAAACTCCCATCGTGCCTTCCTCCAATTTATGCGCGGCTCTCGCCGCGGCCGCCGCGCCGCTCACGCGTGCGCGACTTTCATTTTCCCGACGTCTTTCATTTTCCCGAGGTCTTGCACTGTCCGGGCGGATCGTCGGGGAATGTCTCATGTCCAGGATAGGGCTTGAACTTCGCGCGCTGCTCCGGCGTCAGCCAAGTCGCGCCGGGGGTCGGATCCTTGTAGAGATGGCGAATCCAGGCCATGACCTTCAGCATTTCGTCGAGCTGAAGATTGGCGTATTGCGGCCCCATCGACGCCTGCGCGCCGCCGAAAATGGTCGAGAAGAGACCTTCGTCGGTCGCGTTCTGCGGATAGGTCCAATAGGAATCGTTGAGGCCGGGTCCGATCTTGCCTTCGCCGAGATGGCCGTGGCAGCCGGAGCAGGCGGAGAGGAAGAGCTGCTCGCCCTGCTTCAGACAGCTCACGTCCTCATTGTAGGGATTGACGCCCGACTGCATGAATTTCTTCACGCCGGGCGTGTCTTTGCCCTCCGGAAGCGCGTCGTCGAAGTTCAGCACTTCGCCGGTGATCGTGTTGCGAAAGGTGATGCCCGCATTCTGCGCGATCGCCGAGAGGGCGATCATGCTGGCGAGCGCGCCGCCGATCAGGACATAGGGCTTTTTCTTGCTCGATTTCATTTCTGTCGGTCTCTTCGAGATTTCGCCGGCGAGCGCCTAATGCGCCGCGACCGGATTGACGATGGGCAACAGCGGAACGCCTTCGGCCGTGAGGATCTGGTCGATCTTCGGCTTGGCGCGCTCGAGGCCGGCGTTCACTTGCGCGAGCAATTCCTTGTCGGAGAGACGCACGCCGACCGATTGATCGTAATGCTGCCCGATCTTCTGTCCGTCGCTGCGCTTGGAATCGTCGTCTATCAGCGTCATGCGCAGAGGCGTCGGCGAGGATTTGACGAAACGCGCCACATCGGGCGCGAAGGCCGACGCCAGTTCGGCGCCGCCGCTCGCCACTTCGCCGATCATGCGCGCCGGGTCGATCTGCGTATATTGATTGCGCGGCGAGCGGAAATTCACCAGCGAATAGAGATAGGCCATGTCGTTCTCATATTCGCCGATCTCCTTCAGCATCACCTCGGCCGGAGAGCCGAACGGCACGGCGATGTGATCGAAGGATTTGATGCGCGGATCCGACCAGGACTTTATGTCGAGATTCTTCTCGGCCTTGGTCACGAACACATAGCCGGTGCGGAAATAGGGCTTGCTCGTCGCGACGCGCGGATCGCCCGTGTCCAGCCCGATGACGACATCGCACTGATTTTTGTCGAGATAATCCCTCACGAGATAGATCGCCGCCTTCGACGACCAGACGAACTCCGCCTTGCGGCCCATCGCCTCGGCGAGCGCGACGGCGATACGATTCTCGAGGCCGGATTCGTCCTTGAGGGAGAGCGGCGATTGCGCTTCGGAAGCGCAGATGCGCAATGTGTCGGCCTTGCTCGCAGAAGCGGCGGCCGAAGGCTTCGTCTCTTGCGCGAGCGCGCCGGCGGCGCTGGTCAGCAGCGCCAGAGCGAGTCCGGAGGCGACGAGACGCGGAGAGGTGATACGCGACATGGGAGCGATCCGATCCGTTTGCATGTGTGGCGAGGCCGCCCGGACGCGCTTCATGCATCCGGACGGCGCGCTGTGTCGGTCGCGAACAGGGGAGGACGCGACCGACGACTGCCGATGGATCAATGGGCCTTATATTCGCCGAGGCTCAGATCGTCGTAGGGACCCTTGCCACCCAGCGAGAAGACGACGACGCCGCCGCCCATCTGCGTGTAATTGGCGAGCTGCTTGAACGCGCCCACCGCGCCGAGGCCGGCGGTCGGGTCCTGCAGATCGAACACGAGACCCACTCCCGGCCAACCGCCGACGCCGTAGAGAATGGCGACATATTCGGTGCCCTTGTGGCTGTAGACGATCGGATAGCCGAGCACGCCGGAGGGAAGCTTGAACTTCCACAGCAGCTCGCCATTGTCGCTGTTACGGGCCTTGATGAAGCCGTCGAGCGTTCCGTAGAACACGATATTGCCGGCGGTGGCGGTGGTGCCGCCCCAAACCGCGAAGCGCTCGAACTTCTCCCATTTGAACTTGCCGGTGATCGAGTTGTAGGCCTTGATCTGGCCGAGGCCCTCGCCCTTCTGACGATCGCCCTTCGGACCCGGATACATGTTCAGCGTCGCGCCGACGAAGAACTGACCCGCGCGATAGGGAAGCATGAAGGGCTCCCAATCCATGCAGATGTGGTTCACGCCGAGGAAGAACAGCTGCTTGGTCGGATCGTAGGAATCATGGCCCTGATTGTGATAGCCCATGGCGGAAGGACAAATATCCTTGCCGAGATGGTCCATGCGGGTGCCATACTCCGGATCGCGAACCGGCAGGCCGCTCTTGAGATCGACTGTCTTGAACACATTGACCGTGTCGTCGATCTTGTCCGCGGAGATCAGATCGCCATTGGTGCGGTCGAGCGTGTAGACGATGCCGTTGCGGTCAGGATGCGTCAGAAGCTTGCGCTCCTTGCCTTCCTTGTCCTTCTGCTCGGTGAGCAGCATGAAGTTCACGCCGGCGAAGTCCCACTCGTCATGCGGGGTCTTCTGATAGCCGAACTTGGCTTCGCCCGTGTCGATGTCGCGGCCGAAGATGGTCATCGTCCATTTATTGTCGCCCGGACGCATCGTCTCGTTCCACGGCGCCGGATTGCCCGAGCCATAGTAGAAGAGATTCGTGCCCGGATCATAAGCGTACCAGCCCCAATTGGTGCCGCCGCCGATCTTCCAGGCGTCGCCTTCCCAGGTCGAAGTGCCGAGGCCCTTCTGGCCATAATGGGGGTTCTTGCTGTTGAAGTCCTTAGCCAGCAGCACGTCCTCGTCCGGGCCGGTCGCGTAAGCGCGCCAAGCCTGCTCGCCGGTGTGGACGTCATAGGCCGTGACATAGCCGCGCACGCCGAGCTCGGCCCCGGAGGAGCCGACGAGAACCTTGTCCTTCACGACATAGGGAGCGATGGTGAGCGTCGAGCCGACCTTATAGTCGGAGTTCTCCATCTTCCACACGAGCTCGCCGGTCTTGGCGTTGAGCGCCTCGATATGGCCGTCGAGCAAGGTCTTGAGGATGAGCGGCGGCGTCTTGGAGTCGCCCGGCCAATAGGCCAGACCACGATTGACGAGGTCGCAGCAAGCCACCGCGCGCGCGGCCGCATTCTGCTTCGGCTTGTCCTGCCAGAGGATGCGAGTCGGATCGTCGAGATCGAGCGCGAAAGTGTTGTTGGGGAAAGACGTATGGATATACATCTTGCCGTCGACGACGAGCGGCGCGCCCTCATGGCCGTTGAGCAGGCCGGTCGAGAAGGTCCAGGCGACCTTCAGATCCTTGACGTTGCTCGTGTTGATCTGCGTCAGCGTGCTGTAATTGTCCGAGTGATAATTCTTACCCGGCATCACCCAATTTTCTTCGCTCTTGGAGAGCTGGTCGAGCTTGTCGTTGGCCGAGGCGACGCCGATCGGCGCAACCGTCAGCACGGCGAGCAGCGATACCGAATTCAGTAGTTTCCTCATCGACGAGTCCTCCTGCAACAGCCATCGCCCGGCGGATCGCAGAGCGGAATGGAGATGTCGCCTCGTGAAGCATCGGCTCGCGATCTCTCGAGCCATGTCTTTGTTTGTCGGCCGCCGTCCTCGACGTCGTCGCAACGCGGGGACGCGAAAATGCGAGAGGCGGGGCCGAGGAGATATAGGTTTTCGGCCGCGCCTCTGTCTGTATGATTTGTCGGTAATCTGACACGGGAAGAATCGGCATCGTCGCCGCGCCTTCGTCACGATTTGCGGGACGAGACGTCCTGTTCTCGCCGCTATCGCGCCGCGATCTGGACAAAGCGGCATGGCCTTTGATGCGACGCCGAGCCGATTGCCATTCGTTCCATTTCAAGACGGCGGGAGTCGCTCCGGTCGACCAGAACGATCCGGGACGACACAGGGACGATGGTCTCGAGAAAGATCGCGATGGAAAGCCGTATCAAGCTGATCGATGTCGACCGCCCGGACGAGCCATTGGAAGTGGAGGTCGAGCGGGTCATGGAGTCGACGCTTCGCGTGCTCGTGCCCAATACCGTGATCCGTTTCGAATTGCGACGGCCGAGCGAGGGCGCGCCATTCGAGGGGGCTGTCGGGGGCCGCTATTTCATTTTCGAGCCCCAGCCGCGGGCCTCGGAGCCCTCGTCGTCCAAAGTCAAGACCCGGCGCAAATAGCGCCTTTCGGCCGCATCGCGGCCGAGCCCGGCGCGGCGTCGGGAAAATTTCTCCAGAAAACTTCTCCGTGGAGCGCGAGGGGCCCGTCCGCCGGTCCCGGAATGGCGCGGGCGCGCCCCCCTTTCGCCCTGGTTTGGTCGGAAATGGGACATGCCGGCGGCGCGGCTCCGAGCCGGGCGAGTCTCCCGATCCGCCGCCATTGTCGCGCTTCCGCCTCCGAGCCCGCGCCCGTCGATCCGTCTCGCATCGAAAAGCGCATCCACGAAAAAAAAAACTTCGGGCGAAGCTTCACGGCGACGTTCGCGATCTATCCCCTTTCCGCGCGCGGGCTCTCGCGTGCGATTGACAGTGATGTGACGTTCGCGGCGCGCGCTGCAATAGAAACGTCGCTCATGTGTCACGAAACGGCAGCACGCGGCGCCTAGCTTTTTCGCCATGCTGCTCGCATCCAACCGTCGTCTTTCTCTCGAACGTCTCGTTCTCGCCGAGACGGCGCTCCTGTGGCGCGATCGTCTGCTGCGCGCCGATCTCGCCGGCGTGCATCTGGTGGCGCGATCCACGCGATTTTCGCTGACGCGAATGCTCGCGATCACGATCAGCAAGCTCGGCAACGGATGGATCTATCCGATCCTCGCAGCGACGATCTTCGCTCTCGTCGGTCACGAGGCCTGGCCGGTGATCGCGCTCGGCGGACTCAACGCCGCTCTGCTGCACACGCTGTTTCCGATCATCAAGAAGCGCATCGGGCGCAAGCGTCCCTTCCATGTCGATCCGCGGCTGACGTCGCTGCTGAAAATACTCGACGAGCATTCCTTCCCGAGCGGCCATATGATGACGCTCAGCGGCGTGCTGGCGCCCATCGTTCTCGCCTGGCCTTCGGCAGCCGCTTCCGCCGCGGCGCTCGTGCTCTCCATGGCGTGGTCGCGCATCGCCACGGCGCATCACTATCCCAGCGACGTGCTCGGCGGGCTGACGATGGGCGTCGCCATGGGCTATCCGCTATCGGCCTGCATTCTCGGCCATTGGTGATCGCTGGCCGAGCGTGGCCAGCGCGCGCTCGAGCGAGCTTTTCTCCTCATGCGCATAGATCGCCATCGCATCGGCGACCTTGGTTCCGAGCGCATGTTCGAAGGCCTCGCGATTGGACGCAGCCGATAGCTCGCGCCGTCCGCCCTCCCCGAGATTCGACTGGAATATTCCCGCCGCGCTCACCGGCAGGAAATCTTCGTAAGTGATCGGCTCGGCGACGAGCGCGCCGTCGCGCAGCAGCGCCTCGACATCGCACGTTCCGGCATTCGTCTGCGCGCGCGTTTCGCCGGGCGCGTAACGGAAAAACGCGAGGCCCTGCGCGCGCGAGGTCGCGGCGTCGTCGGGAAAATCGGCGAAGCGGCGCTTCAGCTCGGCGCTATAATCCGCGATGGCATCCTCGCGCGGCGGCGCGACGGCGAGCGTTTCGGCGAGCAGCCGATCATAGAGCGCGCGGCCCTTTGCGGTCAGCGCCGCGCCACGCTGCTCGATCTCGCCGAAGCGCGCGCGATGCTCGCCGCGCACATCGTCTCGCCCGGCGAAGCGCACCGGCTCGGCGACGGCCTTGAAGCTCGTCTGCCGCAGCAGAATCGGAAACTGGCGCGGCGGCGGGCCTTCGACGATCGATTTCGGATCGAGGCCATGCTCGGCGAGCGCCGCTTGCGCGGCGTCCATGTCGAGCGTCGGCAAAGTGAGATGATTGATGTGCGGTCCGTGGAAGCAGACGACATCGGCGACGAGCGGATGCGCCTTGCGATAGGCCTCATAGACGCCGGCGGTGACTGTGGCTTCGCCGCGCCAGCGGAATGTGTGCAGCGCCTCATGCACGAAATCGATCGCCTGCGCTTCGCCGAGCCCGCCATTGGCCTCGAAAAGCTCGATGAGATGCAGGCAGCGCGGCGTGAAGATGCGGCGCCGCGCGAGAATCTCCTGCGCCTCGCGACGCAGGTCCTCGCCCTCGATGAGCTCCGGCCGCAATAGCGAGGTGAAGATGCGGAAAGGGCAACGCCTGATCGACGCCGTTTCGACCGGCCGGAAGCAGGTCGAATGGACCGGCACGCCGGCAGGCGTGAGATCATAGTAGCCGACCGGATACATGCCCATCACGGCGAACAGCCGCCGCAGTCCCGTAAGCTCTTCCGGCCGTCCGACGCGAATGGCGCCGTGGCGCTCGACGCCGATGAGATCGAAAACCCCGGAGCGGCGAAGCCGCGCCTCGAGCGCAGGATCGCGCGCCAGCGCTTCGCCGTCGATTTCGCCGACGATGCGCGCCATCTCGAGATAGCGCGGAACTTCGTCGCGATACATTTGCGTCATCGCCGCGGAGAAGATCGAGCGGATCGTGTCGGCGGAAACATGGGTCTCGGTCATGTCTGACTCCTCGAAGACGCGGACTCACACGTCGAAGACGACGCCTTGCGCGAGCGGCAGCGCGCTCGAATAATTGATCGTGTTGGTGGCGCGGCGCATATAGGCCTTCCAGGAATCCGAGCCCGCCTCGCGGCCGCCGCCGGTTTCCTTCTCGCCGCCGAAGGCGCCGCCGATCTCGGCGCCGGACGGGCCGATATTCACATTGGCGATGCCGCAATCGGAGCCTTCCGCCGAGAGGAAACGCTCCGCCTCGCGCAGATCCGTGGTGAAGATCGACGAGGCCAGGCCATGGCTCACATCGTTCTGCATATGCAGCGCCTCGCCGAGATCGCGATATTTCATCGCATAGAGGATAGGCGCGAAAGTCTCGCGGCGCGAGACCGGCGAAGGCTCGGCCAGCTCCACCAGCGCCGGCCGCGCGTAATAAGCGTCCGGCCGCTCCTGCGCGAACAGGCGTTGGCCGCCATAGATTTTTCCGCCGATGGAGGCCGCTTCGTCCAGAGCATGGCGCATGGCGCGATAAGAATCGCCGTCGATGAGCGGGCCGATGAGCGTCTTGCCCTCGCGCGGATCGCCGACCGGCGCCGAGGCGTAGGCGAGCGAGAGCCGGCCGATCAGCTGATCATAGACGGACTCGTGCACGATGAGGCGGCGCAGCGTGGTGCAGCGCTGGCCGGCGGTGCCCATGGCCGCGAAGGCGATGGCGCGCACAGAAAGATCGAGCGGCGCCGACGGACAGACGATGGCGGCGTTATTGCCGCCGAGCTCGAGAATGGAGCGCGCGAAACGCTGCGCGAGACGCGGCCCGACGGCGCGGCCCATCGCAGTGGAGCCCGTCGCCGAAACGAGCGCGACACGGTGGTCGTCGACGAGCTTTTCGCCGAGCTCGCGCCCGCCGATGACGAGAGCGGAAAGTCCCTTCGGCGCCTCGCCGAAACGCGCGAGCGCACGCTCGAACAAGGCATGAGTCGCGAGAGCGGTGAGCGGCGTTTTCTCGGAGGGCTTCCAGACGAGGGCGTCGCCGCAGACGAGCGCGACGGCGGCGTTCCACGCCCAGACCGCGACGGGAAAATTGAAGCTGGTGATGATTCCGACGACGCCGAGCGGATGCCATGTCTCCATCATGCGATGGCCGGGGCGCTCCGTCGCTATGGTGAGGCCGAAGAGCTGCCGCGACAAGCCGACGGCATAGTCGCAAATATCGATCATCTCCTGCACTTCGCCGCGCGCTTCGGAGACGATTTTGCCGGCCTCTATCGTGATGAGCTCGGCGAGCTCGTTCTTCGCCGCGCGCAATTCCTCGCCGAAGAGACGCACCAATTCGCCACGGCGCGGAGCCGGAATATTGCGCCATTCGCGAAAGGCGGCGTGCGCCTCGCCGATCGCCACATCTAAAGCATCGCTGTCTTGTGTCTTCACTCTGGCGATGACTTCGCCGGTGATCGGCGTCCGCGTGTTTAATTTTCCATCATGGAATAGCGCAGACGGAACAGTAATACGGAACATCAGCTCTTCAGCTCTCGCTGCTATATCGCTGGATTTTGTACGAGATTCCATCGCTGTGCTTCCCATCTCGCCGTTTTGCTGCTTTATTTGTCTCGCAAATAGCCCGTGTTCGATGTATTTGCAACGCGAACGTCGGAGCGGCGTAACGACGCGCTCCACGAGAAAATGGCTCGCAGAGGCTTCGTGTCCGTGAGCCGCCGATCGCCCATAGATGAAAATCGTCGAGGCGACGCCCACATAACGAACAAGCGAGGTCATTCGTTCATGAACGCCAACGTCAACTCCGCCGACAATCCGCATCGCGCGCGCAATTATGCGCCGCTTCCCGTCACGCTCTCGCGCGGCGAAGGCGCCTTTCTGTTCGATGTGAATGGACGACGCTATGTCGATATGATGAGCGCCTATTCCGCCGTCAGCCACGGCCATGCGCATCCGCGCATTCTGAAAGTTCTGACCGAGCAGGCGCAGCGGCTCGCCGTGCCCTCGCGCGCTTATTACGACGATCGTCTCGACGCCTTCCTCACGGAATTGTGCGCGCTCACCGGCCTCGATGTCGCTCTGCCGATGAACACCGGCGCCGAGGCGGTGGAGACTGCGATCAAAGCCGCGCGCCGCTATGGCCGCCGCGTGCGCGGGCTCAAGAATCCCGAGATCATCGTGGCCGAGGGCAATTTCCACGGCCGCACGACGACCATCGTCGGCTTCTCCTCGGAGCCTGCCTATCGCGACGATTTCGGTCCCTATGGCGGCGGCTTCCGCGCGGTTCCTTACGGCGATCTCGCCGCGACGGAAGCGGCGATCGGCCCCGACACTGTCGCCATTATGGTCGAGCCCGTGCAGGGCGAAGCCGGCGTCATCGTGCCGCCGGTCGGCTGGCTCTCCGGCCTGCGCAAGCTCTGCGACGCGCGCGGTCTGTTGCTGATCGTCGACGAAGTGCAGGCGGGATTGGGGCGCACCGGCGCCTGGTTCGCGTTTCAGCACGAGAATGTGAAGCCGGACGGCGTCATGCTCGGCAAGGCGCTCGGCGGCGGCGTGCTGCCGGTTTCGGCTTTCGTCGGCACGCGCGCGCTGATGGACATGTTCACGCCGGGCTCGCACGGCTCGACCTTCGGCGGCAATACGCTCGCCGCGGCCGTGGGGCTCGAAGCGCTGCATGTGATGCGCGACGAGAAGCTCGTCGAGCGCAGCCGCACGCTCGGCGAACATATGCTGCGCCGTCTGCGCAATATGGACAGTCCCGCGCTGCGCGACGTGCGCGGCATAGGCCTTTGGGCCGGAGCCGAGATCGATCCGCGCTACGCCACCGGCCGCGAAGTGTGCGAGAGCCTGTGCGAAAAGGGCGTGCTGTCGACGGTGACGCATCACAGCGTCGTGCGCCTGTCGCCGCCGCTCGTCATCGCGCGCGAGGATTTGGATTGGGCGCTCGATCGCTTCGAGGAGACGCTCGCCGAATTCGTCGAGCGCGCGCGTCCCGCCAAGCGCGCGCTGGCGAGCTGATCGCCGCCTGTCATCATTGATGCGCCGGGACGGAACGGTCTCGGCGCCGTCGTCATGCCGGGAAACGAAAGGACTCGAGATGACGCAGCCGCATTCCATGTTCGAGCCCGCGCGCCCGCCGCGCGAGGAGAAGCGCCAGCGCGTGCTGATGTGCGCGCCGGACGATTTCGACGTGCGCTATGTCATCAATCCCTGGATGGAGCATCAGATCGGCCGCACCGCGCGCTCGCTGGCGCGCGAGCAATGGCAAAATCTTCGCGCGCTCGTCGCGGAGCGCGCCGAGGTCGAGCTGGTCACGCCGGCGGCCGGCCTGCCCGACATGGTGTTCACCGCCAACGCCGGCTTCGTGCTGCGGAACGTCGCCGTCGTCAGCCGTTTCCGCGCCGAGCAGCGAAGGCCGGAGGAACCTTTGTTTCGCGCTTTTTTCGAGGCGCGCGGATTCGCCGTCGCGGCTTGGCCCGATGAGCTCGCCTTCGAAGGCGCCGGGGACGCGCTCATCGATCGCGGCGCCGATGTCGTCTGGTGCGGCCATGGAATGCGCTCGGCCGATGAGGCGCCGGCGGCGCTGGAGCGCATCATCGGGCGCCGCGTGATCGGGCTGAGGCTCGTCGATCCGCGCTTCTATCATCTCGACACTTGCTGCTGCCCGCTGGCCGGCGGCTATCTTCTCTATTATCCGCCGGCCTTCGACGCCGCCGCGCGCGCCGCGATCGAGGCGGTGGTTCCGCCCGAGAAACGCATCGCGATCGACGAAGCCGATGCGATGCGCTTCGCCTGCAACGCCGTCGATCTCGACGGATGCGTCGCTATGAACGACGCCTCGCCGCAGCTGCAGAAGCGTCTGCGCGACGCCGGCTTCGCTCCGGTCCTCACGCCGCTCTCGGAATTCATGAAGGCGGGCGGCGCCGCCAAATGCCTCACGCTGAAGCTTTCAGAGGACTGACCTTCGGCGCCGACTCACCCTGCGGGATCGTCATTGTGAATGTCGCGCCGGCGCCGAGCTGGGATGTCGCCTCTATGCGCCAGCCATGGCGCTCGCACATGGATTTGCATAGAGCGAGGCCGACGCCGGTTCCCGGATATTGCGCGAAACTGTGGAGCCGGCGCAGCGGCTCGAATATGGCCTCGGCATATTTCGGCTCGAAGCCTATGCCATCGTCGGCGACCGACAGAGCGAGCTCCGGCTCGCCCCGCATGAAAAATCGAATATTCGGCGTGCGGCCGGGCTTGCGATATTTGATCGCATTGGAGAGAAGGCTCGAAAGGCAGCGCTCGAACTGCGGCTTGTCCGCCTCCACCAGCACGCCGGGCGGAACCGAGACGACGACCCTCGCCTGCGTCTGCCGGATCAGCTCGGAGAAATCCGAGACGACGGACTCGATCTCGCGGCGAATGTCGAGCGGCTCCAGCCGCGGCGGCGTCGAGACCTGCCGCGAGAAAGCGAGCAATCCGTCGACGAGCTCCCGCGCGCGCAGCGCCGAGGCGCGCGCCACCTCGCTCGCATGGGCGGCCTCGGCGAGATCGCCCTTGGCGATCGACGCCGCGACGATATCGGCGAAGGCGGCGATCTTGCGCAGCGGCTCCTGCAGATCATGCGAGGCGATATAGGCGAATCGCCCCAGCCGCTCATTGGCGAGCTGAAGCTCATTGGCGCGCTCGACGAGCTGACGCTCGACCTCCTTGTGATGCGAGATGTCGAACACCGTCACGGCGACGAACAAGCGTCCGTCCTCGTCGCGAATCGGCGCGAGGCCGAGATGGATGGGAAATTCGGCGCCCGATTTCTTGCGCGCGCGAAGCTCCTTGTCGACGCCGAGCAAGATGCGGCGTGGCGCTCTGTAGTAATCAGCGCGCAAGGCCGGATGACGCGCGCGCGCCCCCTCCGGCAGCAGAATGTCGACCGTGCCGCCGACCAGCTCTTCGGCCGAATAGCCGAACATGTCCTCGGTCGCGCGATTGACGTAGAGAATATGATCGTCGCCGATCAGAAATCGGGCGGCGAAGGCCGATTCGACGATCATCTTCAGCTGTTCGGGCGTCGCATTCATAGCGCTTCCCCGTTTCCCCGGGCGTTTCCCATCGCTGGCTTTCGGCGCCCTTATATGGGGAGCCTGTCACGTCGAACGAGTGGGGTGCGGCCTTTGGCCGTCGATCAGAGCCTTCAGCGTGTCCAGATCGATCGGCTTCACGAGATGGAGATCGAATCCCGCCGCCTCGCAGAGCCGCCGCACCTCGTCGCCGCCGGCGCCGGTGGCGGCGAGCAGGAGAAGATCGCGCGTCTCCGGCAGCTGGCGCAGCCTGCGCGCCGTCTCATAGCCACTGATGCCGGGCAGGCCGAGATCGAGCAAGGCGACATCCGGCTTGAACGTCTGCGCCGCCTCCAGCGCGCGCAATCCGTCGCTCGCGACGCAGACCTCGTAATTCTCGAGGCGCAGCAGCTCGGCCATGGCCTCGCAGACGGCGGCGTCGTCGTCGACGATCAGAACTTTTCGCCGCGTCGTCTTCGTCTCCGACGGGACGGCGCGCGCGCCATCGAGCACGTCGCGGACCTTGCGCGCGAGACGATCGATCGAATAGGGCTTGACGATGAGCTCGACGCCCGGATCGAGCACGCCATTATGGACGACGGCGTTCGGCGTGTAGCCGGTGGTGAAGAGTATCTTCAGATCGGGCCGGCGCTTCCACGCCTCCTCGGCGAGCTTGCGGCCATTGGTGTCCGGCATCACCACATCGGTGAACAACAGGGAAATATTCGGGCACACCTCGAGCTGGCGCAGCGCGGCGGCGGCGCTCTCGGCGGCGAGCACATTATAGCCGAGCTCGGCGAGCGTGTCGGCGGTGAGATCGCGCACGCGCACATCGTCCTCGACGATCAATATCGTCTCGCTCTTCTCACTGCGCGGCGTGGAGCGCGCATGAGTGGCCGCGGCCGGCGCCACAGTCGCCGGACCGTGATGGCGCGGCAGATAGAGCTTGATCGTCGTGCCGAGGCCCTGCTCCGAATAGATGCGGACATGGCCGCCCGATTGCCGCACGAAGCCATAGACCTGGCTGAGGCCGAGCCCGGTGCCGCGGCCGGCCGGCTTGGTGGTGAAGAAAGGATCGAAAGCGCGCGCGACAGTGTCGCGGTTCATTCCGGTTCCGGTGTCGGTGACGGCGATCAGCACATATTGGCCCGGCGGAATGTCCAGCTCGCGCGCGGAATAATTCTCGTCGAGATAGGCGTTGCTCGTCTCGATCGTGAGCTTTCCGCCTCGAGGCATGGCGTCGCGCGCATTGAGCGCGAGATTGAGGATCGTCGTCTCGAGCTGGCTCGGATCGGCGAAGGCGCGCCACAGGCCGCCTGCGAAGACCGCCTCGAGACACACATCCTCGCCGAGCGTGCGGCGGAGCATCTCGGCCATCGTCGAAACCATTTTATTTGGGTCGATCGGCTCTGGCGCGAGCGGCTGGCGCCGCGAGAAAGCGAGCAGGCGATGCGTCAACGTCGCCGCATGTTCGGCGCCTTCCAACGCGCCGTCGAGATAGCGCAGCGTCTCCGCCGGGTCGGTCGAAAGTCGTCGCTTGGCGAGATTGACGCTGCCGATGACGACGGCGAGCATATTGTTGAAATCATGCGCGAGCCCCCCGGTGAGCTGGCCGATCGCCTCCATTTTCTGCGATTGCCGCAATTGCTCGGCGAGCTGCTCGCGCTGCGCCGCCTCCGCCGAGAGAGCGACATTGACGTCGCGCAGCTCCGCTTGCGCGGAGGCGATTTCGTTGAGCCGGTTGCGCAGCAGGCCGATCGTCGCCGCGCCGATGAGAATGGTGACGGAAATGGCGATCGCCGCTCCTGCGCGCAGCAGCGATCCGCTCCGCTCCACGATGCGCGATTGCGTGTCGATCATCTGCTGTTGCCGCGCGGATTTGGCGTCGAGACCGACGCGCAGGCGCTCCATGCTCGCCCGGCCGGAGCCCGCGCGCACGACCGCCAAAGCTTCCTCATGCCTTCCGCTCGCCTGCAGCTCGACCGTCTTGCGCATTTCGGCGAGCTTTTCATTGGCCAATCCGCGCAGCGCCTCCAGCGCGTCGCGCTCCTCGCCGGGCTCGCTCCCGCGCGTGAGAACGTCGAAATCCCCGGCGATATGGGCCGTCGCGGCGTCGAGCGGGGCGAGATAGGCCGCGTCATTGGTGAGCAAATATCCGCGCTGGGCCGATTCGGCCTCCTGGAGGCGATCGAGAATGCTGTGCTGAATCTGCTTTTCGCCGATCAGCTGGCCGACGTCGCGATAATCGGTCGCCTGCTTGCCGACGAAAGCGAAGGCGGCGAACAAGGACGCCGCGAGTATGGCGAAGCCCGCGTAGAGAAAGGACGATGTGTCGATGAATCTGGTGCGCATGTAACTCCTTTCGGCGCAATGGCGGGTTCGTCCGCTCGACGGCGGCGTGGCGCGCCCGACGGCAATGCTGGTCGCAATTCGCCTGCGGCTCGTCGCGCGCGGGCGAAATTTCCAATTCTCGCTGTTGGCCTGCGGGCTGTTCGCCGCTAGCCTAAGAACTCTCCGGGGCCCTTCCTCACCAGGCGGCCATGCATCTGTCGCACCTTTTTCATCCGGCGGTTACGGCATGGTTCGCCGATCATTTCCGCAATGCGACGCCGGCGCAAGCGGAAGCTTGGCCTCAAATCAAATCCGGCCGAAATATTCTGATCGCAGCGCCCACCGGCTCCGGCAAGACGCTGGCCGCCTTTCTCGCGGCCATCGACGATCTCATCCGGCAAGGCCTCGCCGGAACGCTGCCGGACGAGACGCGTATCGTCTATGTGTCGCCGCTCAAAGCGCTTTCCAACGATGTGAGCCGCAATCTCGAGGCCCCGCTGGCCGGCGTGCGCGAGCGATTGCGACAGGCCGGCCTGCCGGACGTCGACATTCGCGTGCTGGTGCGCACCGGCGACACGCCCTCGGCCGAGCGCGAGCGGATGCGCAAGCGCCCGCCGCATATTCTCGTGACCACGCCCGAATCGCTCTATGTGCTGCTCGGCTCCGAATCGGGCCGCAAGGCGCTCTCGACGACGCGCGCCATCATCGTGGACGAGATTCACGCCGTCGCGCCCAATAAGCGCGGGGCGCATCTTTCGCTCTCGCTGGAGCGGCTCGCCGCGCTCTGCGGCGACGGATTGCAGCGCATCGGCCTCTCCGCCACGCAGAATCCCATTTCCGCAGTGGCGCATTTTCTGGTCGGCGCGGGATCGGAGGCGACGCCGGCGCGCGAGCCGGGAATCGTCGATTCCGGCCATCATCGCGCCCGCGATCTCGCCATAGAGGTTCCCGGCGCGCCGCTCGAGGCGGTGATGTCGGCGGAGGTCTGGGCTCAAGTCTACGACCGGCTCGCCGAGCTGATCGCCGAGCATCGCACCACTCTGGTCTTCGTGAACACGCGCCGCCTCGCCGAGCGCATCGCGCGGGAATTGTCGGACCGTCTCGGCGAGGAGGCCGTCACCTCGCATCACGGCAGCATGGCGAAGGAGCATCGCCTGCTCGCCGAGCAGCGGCTGAAACGCGGCGAGCTGAAAGCCCTGGTGGCGACCGCCTCATTGGAGCTCGGCATCGACATCGGCGATGTGACGCTCGTCTGCCAGATCGCTTCGCCGCGCTCCATCGCGAGCTTTCTGCAGCGCGTTGGACGCTCCGGCCATGTCGTCGGCGGCCTGCCCAAGGGGCGGCTGTTACCCTTGTCGCGCGACGATCTCGTCGAATGCGCGGCGCTGCTCGACAGCGTGCGCCGCGGCGAATTGGATCAGCTCACAATTCCGCATCGCCCGCTCGACGTGCTGGCCCAGCAGATCGTCGCCGAGGTGGCGGCGCAGGAATGGGGCGAGGCCGAGCTCTATGAGCGGTTCAAGCGCGCCTGGCCCTATCGCGCATTGGAGCGCGCCGAATTCGACGATGTGGTGAAGATGCTCGCCGAGGGCTATGCGACGCGGCGCGGACGGCGCGGCGCGCTGCTGCATCATGATGCGGTGAATCACATTCTGCGCGAGCGGCGCGGCGCGCGCATGACGGCGCTCACCTCCGGCGGCGCCATCCCCGAGACCGCCGATTATCAAGTGCTGCTGGAGCCGGAGAATCACATCGTGGGCACGGTGCATGAGGATTTCGCCGTCGAGAGCATGGCCGGCGACATCTTCCAGCTCGGCAATGCCTCCTATCGCGTGCAGCGTGTGGAGCGCGGCACATTGCGCGTGGAAGATGCGCAGGGCCAGCCGCCGACCATTCCCTTCTGGCTCGGCGAGGCGCCGGCGCGCGCCGATGAGCTGTCGCTCTCCGTCTCGCGGCTGCGCGCCGAGATCGCCGAGCGTCTGCGTCGCGATCCCGGCGGCGGCGAGGCGCAGCGCTGGCTGATGGAGGAGGTCGGCGCCGCGCCGCCCGCCGCGGAGCAGCTGGTCGACTATCTCGCCGGCGCGCTCGGCGCCTTCGGCGGCGTGCTGCCGACGCAGGATTGCCTCGTGCTCGAGCGCTTCTTCGACGAAGCGGGGGGAATGCAGCTCGTCGTGCATTCGCCTTTCGGCGGGCGCATCAATCGCGCTTTCGGCCTCGCGCTGCGCAAGCGTTTTTGTCGCAAGTTCAACTTCGAGTTGCAGGCGGCGGCCACAGAGGACAATATACTCCTCTCGCTCACCACGGCGCATAGTTTCGAGCTGGCCGAGGTCGCTCATTATCTTCATTCCAACAGCGTGCGCGGCGTGCTGGTGCAGGCGATGCTCGCCGCGCCCATGTTCATGACGCGCTGGCGCTGGACGGCCGGAATCTCGCTCGCTCTGCCGCGCTTCCAGGGCGGCAAGAAAACGCCGCCGCAATTTCTGCGAATGCAGGCGGAGGATCTCGTCGCCGCCGTCTTTCCCGATCAGATCGCCTGCGCCGAAAATCTCGCCGGCGAGCGCGAGGTTCCCGACCATCCGCTGACGAACCAGACCATATGGGACTGTCTGCACGAGGCGATGGATATCGAAGGGCTGGAGCGCCTGCTGCGGCGCATGGAGTTGGGCGAGGTTCGCGTCGTCGCCTGCGATCTCACCCAGCCGTCGCCGCTGGCGCTGGAGGTGCTTTCCGCGCGGCCTTACGCTTTCCTGGACGACGCGCCGCTCGAGGAGCGCCGTGCGCAGGCGGTGATGGCGCGCCGCTGGCAGGACCCGCAGAGCGCCTCCGATCTCGGCCGGCTGGACGAGGAGGCGATCGCGCGCGTGAAGTCGGAAGCCTGGCCCGAGCCGATCGACGCCGAGGAGCTGCATGACGCGCTGCTATGGATCGGCTGCCTGACCGAGGCCGAGGTCGCCGGCGCGCCGGACTGGGCCGGCTGGCTCGAGGCGCTGGCTAAGCAAAAGCGCGTCACACGCTTCGAGACCGGACAGGCGGCCTTTTGGGTCGCGGCGGAGCGGCTGACGCAATTTCACGCGCTCTGGCCCAAGGCGCGGCTGGCGCCGACGATTTCGCCGCCCGAGAGCGAGGCGTCGGCGCTATGGTCCAGCGAGCAGGCGCTGATCGAGATTTTGCGCGGCCGGCTCGAGGGGCTGGGCCCGGTTACGCAGACGGGGCTCGCCGCAGCGCTCGGCCTCGAGCCCGCGAGTCTTGCAACCGCGCTCGTCGCGCTGGAGGCCGAGGGCACGATCATGCGCGGGCGTTTCCTGCCCGGCGCCAATGACGAGCAATGGTGCGACCGCCGCCTGCTGGCGCGCATCCACCATTACACGATCAAGCGTCTGCGCGCCGAGATCGAGCCAGTGGCGGCGCGCGACTTCCTGCGCTTTCTCTTCGATTGGCAGCATGTCGCCGAGGATTCGAGGCTGAAAGGGCCGGAGGCGCTGCCCGCCGCGCTCTCCGGGCTCGAGGGCTATGAAGCGCCGGCAGGGGCGTGGGAGACCGAAATTCTCCCTGCGCGCCTCTCCGATTACGAGACCGGATATCTCGACTCGCTCTGCCTCTCAGGCCGCATCGCCTGGGCGCGGCTGACGCCGCCCGCCGCCGCCAAAGGCGCCCGCGCCGTCTCGCCGATCAAGAGCTCGCCGGTCGCCCTTTTGGAGCGGCGACGGCTCGGCGATTGGACCTCGATCGCCACCCCCGCCGAGCCGCCGGCGCTGAGCGGCCGCGCGCAATTGGCGCTCGAGACGCTGCGCGCAGAGGGAGCGCTGTTCTTCGAGGAGCTGGTCGACGCCTCGCGCCTGCTGCGCTCCGAGCTGGAGACGGCGCTGGGCGAGCTGGCGGCGCTCGGCCTCGTCACCTCGGATAGTTTCGGCGGGCTGCGCGCGCTGCTCGTGCCTTCCGAGAAGCGCAAGCCTTTCGAAGGCGCGCGGCGGCGCGGCAAGGTGCTTTCCTTCGGCATGGAGAGCGCCGGCCGCTGGTCGCTCATTCGCCGGGCCTATGCGGCGCCCGGCTCGCAAGCGCGTCACGCTTGCGTGGAGCATATCGCGCAGGCGTTGCTGCGCCGCTATGGCGTCGTCTTCTGGCGTCTGCTGGCGCGCGAAGGCGGCTGGCTGCCGCCCTGGCGCGATCTGCTGCGCGTCTATCGACGGCTCGAGGCGCGCGGCGAAATTCGCGGCGGGCGTTTCGTCGCCGGCTTTTCCGGCGAGCAATATGCGCTGCCGGACGCGGTCGGCCTGCTGCGCGAGATTCGCCGACGGCCGGCCGACGGGCGATATGTGTCGCTGTCGGCGGCCGATCCGCTCAATCTCATCGGCGTGCTGACTCCGGGCGGGAAGCTCGCCGCGCTCACCGGCAATCGCCTGCTCTATCGCGACGGATTGCCGATCGCCGCGCTCGCGGGCGGCAAGATCGAATTTCTGACGAGCGTCGACGAAGCGACGCGGTGGGAGGCGGAGAAGCGCCTCATCCGCTCGGCCGCGCGCGGGCAGCTCGCCGATCTGGCGTGAGGCGCCGGTCGCACGCCGCCGCTGTCAGGGCTTCTGCATCTCGTCGAAGAGTGCGCCATCGACGAAGAATTTCTTCTGCGCCGCCGGCCAGCCGCCGAAGCTCTTGTCGATCGTCACCAGCTCGAGCTTGTGGAAGCGCTTCAAATCCTCGGGCGCCGCGAATTCCGGCTGCGACGGGCGATAGCCGTGCTTGGCGATCAGCGCCTGTCCCGCCGGCGTATAGAGAAAATCGAGATAGGCTTCCGCCGCCTTGCGGGTCCCCTTGGCGTCGACATTGCCGTCGACGACGGCGACGGCCGGCTCGGCGAGAATGGAGAGCGAGGGAACGACGATCTCGAATTTGTCCTTGGCGAATTCGCCGAGCGCGAGAAAGGCCTCGTTCTCCCAGGCGATGAGCACGTCGCCGAAGCCGCGCTGGGCGAAGGTCGTCGTCGAGCCGCGCGCGCCGGAGTCGAGCACCGGGGCGTTCTTGTAGATCGCCTTCACCAGCGCGGCCGTCTTGGCCTCGTCGCCGTCGAACTTCTTCAGCCCATAAGCCCAGGCGGCGAGGAAGTTCCAGCGCGCGCCGCCGCCGGTCTTGGGATTGGGCGCGACGACGACGACGCCGGGCTTGGCGAGATCGTCCCAATCCTTGATCCTCTTGGGGTTGCCCTTGCGCACCAGCAGCACGATCGTCGAGGTGTAGGGCGAGGAATTATTGGGCAGGCGCTTCTGCCAATCGGCCGGAATCTTGCCGGTCTTGCTGGCGATGGCGTCTATGTCATTGGCGAGAGCCAGCGTCACGACATCGGCGGCGAGCCCCTCTATGACGGATCGCGCCTGCGCGCCGGAGCCGCCATGCGAGGCTTGAATCTGAATGTCCTGGCCAGTCTTCTTCTTCCAATCGGCGGCGAAGGCCTTGTCGACGGCTTTGAACAATTCCCGCGTCGGATCATAGGAGACATTGAGCAGGGTCTCGCAAGAGGCCTCGGTCGAAAAGCTCACGAAAAAGGCGAGGCCGATCGCGCGCATGAGCGTGCGGAACGGGAAAAGGCCGGAGGTCGTCTGCATGTCGCTCCTCGAATGACGATCGTCAGCTAGTCTATGAGATTGGTATTCATATCGGCAAAGCAGCGCCGCGCGCAACCGGGCCGCCGACGAAAAGCGCTTCGGCGATCAGCGATTGCGGGGGCGGATGCTGGAGGTGACGTCCCAATCCTTGGGCGCGCCCTCCGCCGGGGCGAGCGCGGCCGGCCTCGGCCGAATGGGCGGCAAGGGAGCCGCCAGAATGAGGCTGTCATTGACGCCGCGCGAGGCCTGCGCCTGAAAGGCGGCGAGCGGCGGCTGGCCGCCGGGCGTGTCGACATCGTCGTCGTCCGGCCCATGGGCGACGAGCTGCGGGTCCTGCCCCGGCGGCGGCGAGACGTCGCGCGGAACCGGCTTGCAGATGCGCCGGTCGCCATGACGCCCATGCATGGCGAGATCGACGTGAATATGATTGTAGTGGAAGGAGTTGGAGCCCGGCGACAGCACGGTGGTGAAATGCCGGCACGAGCCGCCATGCACTTCGGCGAGAAAATCCTGCACCTGCTGATCGCCGCGCGTCCAATCGCGCACGATGGAGATTTCGCGCCCGTCGGCGAGCACGAAGCCGCCTATGTCCAGCGCATTGCCGAAGGAATGTTCCGAGAGCGGCGCGCCGGCCTGGGCGTTCATGCCGCGGCAGGCGTAGGAGCCCATCGAATTGATCTGCGCCACCGGCTGGCCGAAGCGCGCCATGGCCGAGGGCTGCACCACATCGGCGAGCCATTGGTCGAGCTCGGCCACCATGGAGCAATCGAGCGTCGCCCGTGCGTTGAAAGCGACGGCGCCGCCCTGCAACGCCGTGACTTTCAGCGGCCGTGTCATGCCGCAAATGCCGGGGCCGTCGATTTCCGGCGCGAATTGCACATAGGCGGAGGGCTGCACGCGCTTTTCGGCGAGGCAGGCGTTCTCCGCCTGCGCGCGCCAGGCCGGGCGCTGCGGCTTGGCCATGAAGCCGCAGCCCGACAGTCCCGCCGCGGCGAGCGGCGTCAGCAGGAGAAGCAGCAATGGCGTTACGCGACGAGCCATAGCCGCGACAATGGCGGGGGAGCGTTAACGCGGCGTCGAAAAGCTTGGTTAACGCCAACGCTTTCTCGGCTTTGCGGCCCGCGGCGACGACGAAAAAGCAGCGCCGCGGACGTCTTCGTCCGCGGCGCATTCGTCGAATTCGCGGGAGGCGATCAGCCCTGCGGCTGCTCGCGGTCGCGGCGCGCGCGCATGAAGGATTCGAACTCCGCGCGGTCGCGGGCGCGACGCAGCTCTTCGATATGCTCGGCGAATTCGCGCTCGGCTTCCGCGAGCTTGCGCCGCTCCTCCTCGAGGCGGGCGAGCTCGCTCTCGCGCCAATCGTCGAAGGCGACATTGCCCGAGGAACGCATGAAGCCCGGGCCGCGCCAGCCGCCCGAGGAGCGGCCGCTCTGCCGCCCGCTGGCCTCGTTCCAGCGCGCCTGGACATCGGCCGCGCGTTCCTGCGCGAAGGCGAAGAGATCGCCCTCATAGCCGAATTTGCGCTGCCAGACCTTGAAGAGGACGATAGCGAGCCCGATCGGCCAGAAGACGATGAAGCCGAGGACCATCGCGAAAATTTCGAGCGGCTTCCACGGCCGTCCGCAATCTCCGAAGCGATCTTGCGGATCGTAGCCCATGCGGGAGTGACGATGACAGCCCATATTCGGACTCTCCAGTTCCTTCGCCCATCGCAGGCGCGCGCGGACGATCCACGCGCCGCCGCTGCGATGTAAATGTAATATACATTAACATCACTGTTTCGCCAAGGGGTCCCCGCCATTGGTCCCCGCCATTTCGGCCGCCCTCATTTCGATTCCGGCGCGCCGGCGCGCTATGCTGCGCGCGGCTCTCTGGCGAATCGCATCATGCCCGAATTTTCCGAGGAGAACGCCCGCGCGCTCCTCGCTCTGGCGACCTTCATCGGCGCCGCGGCGCTGCCTTTTCTGTTCCGCGTCGCCTTCGGCCGGCGCAGGCGCAAGGGTCGTTCGCGCGCTTTCGTCTCGGTCGCGCTCGCGCTCGGCCGGCGGCGACGCCTCGTGCTGCTGCGCACTGCCGGGGCCGAGCGGCTGCTCCTGCTCGGCGAAAAGAGCGATCTCGCCATCGAAGCCGACGTCGCCGCCGCCGCGCCGCCGCCGGCCGAGGAGCCGCAAGAGCCCTCTCAGCTCCGAGGACTGTTTCCGCTCGGCCTCGTCTCGCTCCTCGCCGGCGTCGCCGTGGGGACGCTCTGCGGCGCCTTCCGCCTCGCGCTGGACGCCGCCGGACGTCTGCGCTCCTCGATCCCCGATTGGTTCGCGGACCGCCCTCTGCTCGGCGTCGCGATCATGGCGGCGGGCGCGGCGCTCGCCGCGGGGCTCGCCGCCTTTCTGGTGCGCCGTTTTGTTCCGGCCGCGGTCGGCAGCGGCATTCCGCATGTCGAATCGGTGATCGACGGCGACGAGCCGCCTTCCCCGCCGCTGCTGCTGCCGGTGAAATTCGTCGGCGGCCTGTTGGCGATCGGCGCGGGCCTCGCGCTCGGCCGGGAGGGGCCGTCGGTGCAGATGGGCGCGACGCTCGCCCATCAGTTCGGCTGCTATTTCCGCTATGACTGGCGCGATCAGCAATCGCTGCTCGCCGCCGGCGCCGGAGCCGGGCTCGCCGCCGCCTTCAACGCCCCGCTCGCCGGCGCGGCCTTCGTGCTCGAGGAATTGCTGCGCCGCTTCGACATGCGCCACGCGACCATAGCGCTCGGCGCTTCGGTCGGCGCCATATCGGTGGTGCGATTGATGGACGGGCCGACTCCGGAGCTGAGCGTCGCCACACATTATCAGACCGGAACATTGGACATTCCCCTCGGCCTCGCGCTCGGCGCCGCCATGGGGCTCGCCAGCCTCGCCTATAATCGCGCCATTCTCGGCGCGCTGGACATCGCCGATCGCTCGCGCTGGCCGGCCGAGACAAAAGCCGCGCTCGTCGGCGCCGGCGTCGGCGCCATCGGCTTTCTCGCGCCCGACCTCGTCGGCGGCGGCGATAATCTCACGCAAAAGACGCTGGACGGCGCCTTTGCGCTCGACGTTCTGCCGCTCGTCTTCGCATTGCGCTTCGCGCTCGGAGTCGTCTCCTATGCAGCAGGGACTCCCGGCGGCTTATTCGCCCCGCTGCTGGCGCTGGGCGCCGAGATCGGCCTCTTCTTCGGCCTGCTGATCGCGGGCCTTTTCATTCCCGGCGAGGATGCGCAGGCGATGGGCATGAAATTCGCGCTCATCGGCATGGCGGCTTTCTTCGCCGCCGTGGTGCGCGCGCCGCTGACCGGCATGATCCTCATCACCGAGATGACGGATAATTCCGAGCTTCTGCTGCCCATGCTGGCGGCCTGCTTTTCCGCAATGGCGATCGCCGCCGTCTGCCGCAACGAGCCGATCTACGACGCGCTGAAGGATCGCTCGGCGCGTCTCGCGCGGCGGGCGGAAACTTAAGCCGAGGGGGTCTCCGCCCGGCGGACGGCAGCCTCCATCAAATTGCGCGCCGCCGCGTCGAGCACGGGCGCAGGATCGAGCCCCTTGGCGGCGTCGAGATGGCCGGAGATGGACAGCATGGCGACGCCATGGGCGAGCGCCCAGAGCTGCAGCGCCAGCTTGCGCGCGCCCTGGGCCGGCGCTCCGCGCTGCTGGAGAAAGGCGACCACCGAGCGCCAGAGGATTTCCAGCGCATGATCGGCGGCATCGGCGGAGGGCTCGCTCGCCAGCGTCGCCGCCGAGCCGAACATTGCGGCATAGAGGCCCGGCTCGTCGCGGGCGAAGGCGAGATAGGCCGCGCACATGCGCCACAAGGCGGCCGCGGCGTCGGGGCGCCCTTCGTCCCAGGCTTTCTCGATCGCCGCGCCGAAGGAGAGAAAGCCGCGGCGCGCGACCTCGTTCAGCAAATCCTCGCGGCTGGCGAAATGGCGATAGGGCGCGGCCGCGGTCACGCCGACGCGCTTGGCCGCCTCGCCGAGGCTGAGATTGGCCGGCCCGCCTTCCGCCAGCAGCTCGAGCGCAGCCTCGACCAGCGCCTCCTTGAGGGCGCCATGGTGATATTTGCGCTTGATGGTCATTCCAGGCGGCGTGCGTCGTGGCGAAAAGTTCGGCGCAGGGGTCGCACAGATGGGCGAGGAAGGGAAGCGGGCGCGCCGAACGGTCGGGCCCGGCGTGCTTCGAGACGCGCCTTTCGAGCGCTCCTCGGCGCGACGAGCTCCAGAAGGCGGAAGTTTAGCCCTGCTCCGGCCGCACCATATGCTCTTTGAGCACCTGCTCCGTGCCGGCGTCGATCTCTTGCAGCAGCACCTCATAGCCCCAGAGATTGGCGAGATGCCCGAGCACCATTGCGGCGTTGGTCAGTTCCAGCATCTTGCCGTCGCGCACGCGATGATGCAGCACCAGCTTGCGATTGCCGGCGAGATCGACATCGACGATCTGAATGTCCGGCGCGTATCCCCCCACCTCGTATTGCGCGGAGAGGCTGCGGCGCAGATCGCGATAACCGCGCTCATTATGGATCGCCGAGACCTCGAGATGCGGCTGCTCGCGATCGTCGACGACATGGAACAGCCGCCAATTGCGAATGAGCCGCGGGCTCAGGAATTGCGCGATGAAGCTGTCGTCGCGATAATTCGCCCAGACATGGCGCAGCACTTCCATCTCGTCGCCGGTTCCGGCGATCTCGGGGAACCAATAGCGGTCCTCCTCGGTCGGCTCGCGCACGATGCGCTCTATGTCGCGCATCATGTCGAAGCCGAGCGCATAAGGATTTATGCCGCTATAGGAAGGGCTGTCGTAGAAGGGCTGCCGCGTGGCGTTGGTGTGCGAGGTGAGAAACTCGAGGAAGCTGCCGTCGTCGATCTGTCCCGTCTCGTGCAGGCGGCCCAGCAGACGATAATGGCAATAGGTGGCGCAGCCCTCGTTCATCACCTTGGTCTGCTGCTGCGGATAGAAATATTGCGCGATGAGCCGCACGATGCGCAGCACCTCGCGCTGCCAGGGTTTTAGACGCGGCGCGGCCTTCTCGAGGAAATAGAGGATGTTCTCCTGCGGCAGGCCGAGCAGGGCGCGGCGCTTGTCGCCCGCCATCTGCTTTGCGCCGCGCGCGCGGCCGGGCACGGTGCGCCAGAGATCGTCATAGACGCGCTCGCGCTCCTCCTTGCGATCCTGCTCGCGCTTCTCCTCCATATGGAGATTGAGCGGACGCTTGCGCGGATAGCGGTCTATGCCTTGCGGCATCAGCGCATGGGCGGCGTCGAGCAGGCGCTCCACTTCCGCATGGCCGTAGCGCTCCTCGCAATTGGCGATATAGGCCTTGGCGAAAGAGAGATAGTCGAGAATGCCTTCGGGATCGGTCCATTGCCGGAACTGGTAATTATGCTTGAAGAAGTGATTATGGCCGAAGGCGGCGTGCGCGATCACCAGCGTCTGCATAGTGGCGGAATTCTCCTCCATTATGTAGCTGATGCAGGGATCGGCGTTGATGACGATCTCATAGGCGAGGCCCTGCAGCCCCATGCGGTAGATGCCCTCGTGCTGGGCGAAGCGCTTGCCGAACGACCAATGCTTGTAGAAGAGCGGCATGCCGGTCGAGGCGTAGGCGTCGAGCATCTGCTCGGCGGTGATGATCTCGATCTGGTTGGCGAATGTATCGAGCCCGAGCTCCTTGTGCGCAATGTCCGCGACCGCGTCGTGGATGCGCTGGATCGTGCCGAAATCCCAGTCCTTGCCTTCATAGAGCAGCTCGCCGCGCATCAGCCGACCTCCGCCGTCTTGGCCACGCGCCGCTGAAACAATTGCCGGAACACGGAATAAATATGCTCGCGCCGCGAGACTCGCCGCATCTGGAATTTCTCATTTTCCTTTTGCAGCGCGGCATAGGTGAGCCACAGCGAGCTCTGCCCGTGATGCGGCACATAGCCATGCGTCTCGGCATTCGGCCCGCTCACTTCCACATAGGCGAAATATTGGCACAGCGGCAGAATGTGATTTTGCAGCAATTCGCGCGTCTGCGGATTGTCGCTGGAGAGATTGTCGCCGTCGGACGCCTGCGCGGCGTAAATATTCCAGACGCCGGGATCATAGCGCTCGCGAATGACCTTCAGCATCTCCTGCAGCGCGGAGGAGACCATTGTGCCGCCGGTCTCGGCGGAGCGGAAGAATGTGTCCTCGTCCACCTCGCCGGCGCGATCCGTATGGCGGATGAAGACGATCTCGACGCGCTTGTAGCGGCGCGTCAAAAACACATGCAGCAGCATGAAGAAGCGCTTGGCGAGATCCTTCATATGCTCGGTCATGGAGCCGGAGACGTCCATGAGGCAGAACATCACCGCCTGCGTCACCGGCTTGGGAAAACGCTCGAAGCGGCGATAGCGCAGATCGATGGGATCGAGATAGGAGATGCGCGCCCTTTTGTGGCGCAGCGCCTCGAGCTCGGCGGAAAGGCGCTCGACCTCCGCCTCGTCGCGGCTCTGCGCCTCCGCGAGGCGGCGCTCGAGATCGTCGACCGCCGATTGCTTGGGACGCTTCAGCGCGATGCGGCGCGAGAGCGATGTTTGCAGCGTGCGATGCAGCGCGAGATTGGCCGGCGTTCCCGTGGTGGTGTAGCCGGCGCGGCGCAGCCCTTCCTTCTCTGTCTGCGCGACGCGTCTTTTGGCGAGATCGGGCAGCTCGAGATCGTCGAGGAATATGCTCAAAAATTCGTCACGTGTCAGGATGAAGCGAAATGCGTCCTCCTGGCCGTCGCCGCGGCCGACCTGTCCGCCGGAGCCGTCGCCATCGCCCTCGCCACGCGGACGCTCGATGAGATCGCCCTCGACATAATCCTTGTTGCCGGGCAGCACGAGATCGCGCCGCGAGCCTTGCGTATGGCGGAAAGTGGGCTCGCGCGTGCCCTCGGAGGGAATGGAAATCTCTCCGGGGCTATCGAGGTCGCCGATCGCGCGGTCCTTGCTCGCCTCGCGAACCGCCTTCTCCACCATATCCTTGGCGCGGCGCAAGAAGCGCTGGCGGTTCGCGAAGCTCTTGCCTCCGGGATTGAGCCGACGATCGACGATGTGCATCGTTCCATCACCCGTTCTTCGCCGGCGCTGCGTTCAGCCGGCCTGCTTTACACGCATGTACCACTCGACCAGACGGCGCACCTGGCGCTCCGTATAGCCGCGAGCCATCATGCGGCTTACGAATTCTGCATGTTTTTTTTCTGTCTGCGTGTCTTTTTTCGACCCGAAGGAAATGACCGGCAGCAGCTCCTCGACTTGCGAGAACATGCGCCGCTCGATGACGTCGCGGATCTTCTCATAGCTCGCCCAGGAGGGATTGCGCCCCTCGTTCGCCGCGCGCCAGCGCAGCGCGAACTTCACCACCTCATTGCGGAAGTCCTTGGGATTGGCGATGCCCGCGGGCTTCTCGATCTTGGTCAGCTCCTGATTCAGCAGGTCGCGGTCGAGCATTTGGCCGGTGTCCGGATCCTTGAAGTCCTGATCCTCGATCCAGGCGTCGGCGTAGTCGATATAGCGGTCGAAGAGATTCTGGCCGTAATCCTGATAGGACTCCAGATAGGCCTTTTGAATCTCATTGCCGATGAATTCGGCGTAACGCGGCGCGAGCTCGGCCTTGATGAACTCGAGATAGCGCTTCTCGGTCTCCGGCGGCATCTGATCGCGGCGCAGCGACTGCTCCAGCACATACATGAGATGCACGGGATCGGCCGCGACCTCGACCGTGTCGTGATTGAAGGTCGCCGCCAACACTTTGAAAGCGAAGCGTGTGGAGCAGCCGTCCATGCCCTCGTCGACGCCGGCGGCGTCCTTGTACTCGAGCATACTGCGCGCGCGGGGGTCCACCTCCCGCAGGCTCTCGCCGTCATAGACTCGCATTTTGGAGAAGAGATTGGAGTTCTCATGCGGCTTCAGCCGCGAGAGCACGATGAAGCGCGCGAGCATCTCCAGCGTGCTCGGCGCGCAGCTCGCCTCGGCGAGCTCCGAGCCGCGCAGCAGCTTCTCGTAGATATGCTGCTCCTCCGTCACCCGCAGGCAATAAGGCACCTTGATCACATAGATGCGATCGATGAAGGCCTCATTGTTGCGGTTGTTCTTGAAGCTCTGCCATTCCGCCTCGTTGGAATGGGCCATGACGATGCCGGAGAAGGGAATTGCGCCGATATTCTCGGTGCCGATGTAATTTCCCTCCTGCGTCGCCGTCAGCAGAGGATGCAGCATCTTGATCGGGGCCTTGAACATCTCGACGAATTCGAGCAGGCCCTGATTGGCGCGATTGAGGCCGCCGGAATAGCTGTAGGCGTCCGGGTCCGCCTGCGCGAGATTCTCGAGCTTGCGAATGTCCACCTTGCCGACGAGCGAGGAGATGTCCTGATTATTCTCGTCGCCCGGCTCGGTCTTGGCGATGGCGATCTGGCGCAGGCGCGAGGGCGTGATCTTCACCACGGTGAATTTGGTGATGTCGCCGCCGAATTCGTCGAGACGCTTGAGGCACCAGGGGCTCATCAGCCCGGTGAGCCGCCGGCGCGGAATGCCGTAGCGCTCCTCGAGCATGTCGCCCGCGATCGCCGGGTCGAAGAGGCCGAGCGGGCTCTCGAAGACGGGCGAGAGCTCGTCGCCGGCCTTGAGCACATAGATCGGATCGATCTCCATCAACGCCTTGAGGCGCTCGGCGAGCGAGGATTTGCCGCCGCCGACCGGGCCGAGCAGATAGAGGATCTGCTTGCGCTCCTCGAGCCCCTGCGCCGCATGGCGGAAGAAGCTGACGATCCGCTCGATCGTCTCCTCCATGCCGAAGAATTCGGCGAAGGCGGGATAGACGCGAATGGTGCGGTTCATGAAGATGCGGCCGAGCCTAGGGTCGCGCGAGGTGTCGATCAGCTCCGGCTCGCCGATCGCGTCGAGAATGCGCTCTGCCGCGCTCGCATAGGTCTTCGGATTTTCGCGGCATAGGTCGAGATAGTCGGAGAGCGTCATCTCGACCGCCCGTCTGCCTCTGTAGCTCCGCGCAAAATCCGCAAAAACGTCCGAGTTCGTCATGGGGCACCTGTCGCTGGAGCGCTATGGCTCACGATCATCGAGACGGCGCGAACACATCGGCCGCCCTCTCGTCTTCGCCGTCGACCGCCCCACCCCTGTCGACTGGTCCAGGACCGAGTTCGGGAGTTTCGTGGCAAGGTTCATGCCGGTCGCGGCGGGAAGCCTTATCCTCATATGAGCATCGATCGTCGCTCAGGGTAGACGTAACGGTGGATTCCCTCATCAGTTGGGGCGCGACCAACGATATTGACGAAGATCGGCGCACGCGTCGACACTAATCCTTCGTCCGATGGTAAAGTTCTCGAGCAGAAGCGGCCTTCAGCCCTCCTTTCGCTCCGCGGCGGCGCAGCAGCGCCCGCACAGGCCCGCGATCTCGACGACGCGCGTGCGCGGCTGGAAGCCGGCCGCCGCCGTGAGCCCGGCGAGGCCGCTGGTCAGCTCGGGGGAGGTCGCCTCGCTCACCTCGCCGCATTCGTCGCAGATGAGGAAGATCACCGGCTCGCCGGCCTCATGCGCATGGCCGCAGACCACGAAAGCGTTGCGGGAGGCCAGCCGATGGGCGAGGCCCTGGTCCAGCAGATAGCCGAGCGCGCGATAGACGGAGATCGGCGCCGGGCGCTTGCCCTTCTCATCGGCGAGAAGATCGATCATCTCATAGGCGCCGACCGGGCGGTTCGCCTTGATGAGAATATCCAGCGCGGCGCGGCGCGCCGGCGTGAGGCCCCGCGCCATCGTTCCGGGCGCCGCTCGCTTGGTGGTCATGCGCCATTGTAGCGCGTCGCGGCCGCGCTGACGAGAGTGCGCCGGTGGTCACACGCCGGCTGTCGATAAGCTGTCGATAGCTCCGGCTTGCGCGCGCGCGGCGCGCCTCTATAGTCGCGGCGCGATGCGCGCCCGCGCGAGGCGGCGCCGAAAGAAGAATCTCGAATGACCCGCTCCAAGAAAGACATCAAACGCGTCGTTCTCGCCTATTCCGGCGGCCTCGACACCTCGATTATCCTCAAATGGCTGCAGACGACCTATGGCTGCGAGGTGGTGACCTTCACCGCCGATCTCGGCCAGGGCGAGGAATTGGAGCCCGCCCGCGCCAAGGCCGAGCTGCTGGGCGTCAAGCCCGAGCATATTTTCATCGAGGATCTGCGCGAGGAGTTCGTCCGCGACTTCGTCTTCCCCATGTTCCGCGCCAACGCCCAATATGAGGGGCTCTATCTGCTCGGAACCTCGATCGCCCGCCCGCTCATCGCCAAGAAGCAGATCGAGATCGCCCGCAGGCTCGGCGCAGACGCCGTCTGCCACGGCGCCACCGGCAAGGGCAACGACCAGGTCCGCTTCGAGCTCGGCTATTATGCGCTGGAGCCGGACATCACCGTCATCGCCCCCTGGCGCGAATGGGATTTGACCTCCCGCACCGCGCTCATCGATTTCGCCGAGAAGAACCAGATTCCGATCGCCAAGGACAAGCGCGGCGACGCGCCCTTCTCGGTCGACGCCAATCTTCTGCACACCTCCTCGGAGGGCAAGGTGCTCGAGGATCCGGCGGAGGAAGTGCCGGATTATGTCTATTCCCGCACCATCGATCCCGAAAAGGCGCCGGACGTCCCGCAATATGTCACCATCGATTTCGAGAAGGGCGACGCCGTCGCCGTCGATGGCGCAGCGCTCTCGCCGGCCGCCCTGCTGACCAAGCTCAACGAGCTCGGCCGCGCCCATGGCATAGGCCGGCTCGATCTCGTCGAGAACCGCTTCGTCGGCATCAAATCGCGCGGCATGTACGAGACTCCCGGCGGCGCCATCCTGCTCATCGCCCATCGCGGCATAGAGAGCGTGACGCTGGACCGCGGCGCGGCGCATCTGAAAGACGAGATCATGCCGAAATACGCCGAGCTGATCTACAATGGCTTCTGGTTCGCCCCGGAGCGCGAGATGCTGCAGGCCTTGATCGACAAGAGCCAGGAGTTCGTCACTGGCCGCGTGCGGCTGAAGCTCTACAAGGGCTCTGTCCATGTCGTCGGCCGCGAGAGCCCCTATTCGCTGTACGATAAGGAGCTCGTCACCTTCGAGGAGGGCGCGGTGGCCTATGACCATCGCGACGCCGAGGGCTTCATCAAGCTCAACGCGCTGCGCCTGCGCACGCTGGCCAAGCGCGGCGCCCGCGGCGCGAAGGAAAAGCCCTGAGCGGCCGCCTACGACGAAAGCTGGAGCATTTTTGCGCAGAAATGCTCTAGCCTCCACGACTTCGCCTTCAAGAACTCGAGAAACGGTCGCACTATATGAGGAAATTCGGCTTCGCAACCGAGGCTGATCCCATGCTGCGAACCATTCTCGCGGCGCTGATCGTCTGCCTCGCCCTCGTCGGCGGGGTGGCGACTGCGCTCCATCTCTACAACCGCCCGGCGGAGCTACGCGTCGCCGTCGTTCAAGGGACGCAGGATTTCCGCCTGCTGACCGCGGCGGCGCAGACTTTCTCCCATCAGCACGAGCCGGTGCGGCTGAAGGTCACGCCGGTCGCCGATGCCGCCGCCGCCGCGACCGCGCTGGAGCAAGGCGCGGCCGAGCTGGCGGTGGCGCGCAGCGATGCGCTGCCGCCCTCGGCGCAGGCGATCGTCGTGCTCCATCGCAACGCCGCCGTGCTGGTCGCGCCGGGCGGCTCCAAGATCAAGCGCGTCGCCGATCTGCGCGGCAAGACGATCGGCGTCGTCCAGGAGATCGCCGGCGCGCGCGGCAATGTCCGGCTGCTCGAGACAATCCTGGCTCAATATGACATTTCCGAGCAGGGATTTGCGACAGTCACGCTACAGCCGGCGGAGGTCGAGGCGGCGCTCCGAGCGCAAAAAATCGACGCCGTCTTTCTGGTCGCAATTCCGCAGATCGGTCCGGCCAGCGACATCATCCGCAAGATCGCCGCGAGCGGAGCCAAGGGCAAGCCGCCGGTCTTTCTCGCGGTGGCGGAGGCGAAGGCGATCGCCAAGCGCTATCCGACGCTCGAGCCGACCGAGATCGTCCATGGCGCCTTCGGCGGCGATCCGCCCCGGCCGGACCAGGCGCTGGAGACCACCAGCGTCGCCGTGCTGCTGGTGGCGCGGCCGTCGCTCCAGGGAAGCGTCGCCGGCGAGGCGACGCGCGCCTTTCTCACCAGCCGCTCGGCCATCGCCGCTCTCGCGCCGCTCGCCAATAATATGGAGGCGCCCGCCACCGACAAGGATTCGGTCGTGCCGGCGCATCAGGGCGTGATCGATTTCATCGACGGCGAGGAACGCGGATTCTTCGACAAATACAGCGACTTCTTCTATCTCGGCGCGATGCTGGCCTCGCTCGTCGGCTCGGCCGCGGCGGCGCTCGCCAGCCGCGTGCGGACAAAGACGCACGAGCATTCCGAACGGCTGATCGAGCGCCTGCTGGAAATCCTGCCCGCCGCCCGCGCGGCGCAGGATTTCGCCGAGCTCGACGATTATGAGCGCGAGCTGGATCAGGCGCTGGTCTGCTCCGTCGCCGATCTCCGCCTGCGCCATATGGACGGAACCTCGCTGCATGTGGTCTCGCTGGCGCTGGATCAGGCCCGTCTCGCCATACAGGATCGCCGCCGCGCGCTGTGCGAGGCGAAGGGGGAGACCGCAAAGGGGGAGGTCGCCGCCTTTCCGGCGCTGCGGAAGATTCCGGCGGCGGAATAGGCGCGTCAGCCCTCGGGAGGATCGCCTTCCGGCGGAAGCGCCTCCTCCAGCACGCCGATATATTCGGCCAAAGTCGCATCGAGCCGCTCGCACATGAACGTCCGATAGGGAATGGCGTCGTCGGCGAGCGAGGCGCGCTCGAGGCTGTCCAGATAGGTTTTGCGATCCTCCGGCCGCACCGAGACCGGAGGAAAGCCGCCGCGGATGAGCAGCAGATTCATCAGCAGTCGCGCCGTTCGGCCATTGCCGTCCGCGAAGGGATGAATCGCGGTCAGCCGGAAATGCGCCTCGAAGGCCGTGAGCGGCTCGGCGGCGGCGGCCGACAGCAGCCATGCGCCGAACTGCTCCATCAATTGCGGAATCTTCGCCGGATTGGGAAAAGTCACGGCCGAGCCGGCGATACGGCGAGGATTGCGGCTGTAGATTCCGGCGATGCCCGGCTGGCTTCGCGCCACGATCCGCCGATGCAGCTCGCACACCGTATCCTCGCCGACGAGACCGCTCTGCGCCGCCAGCTCACGCATCCAGAGCAGGGCGTCGTAATGGTCGACCGCCTCGAGATGCTCGCGAAGCGACTTGCCGCCGACGGTGACGCCATGCTCGACGACCTCGGCGGTCTCTCGCAGCGTCAGCGTGTTTCCCTCTATGGCGTTGGACGAGTAGGTGAGCTCGACGTCATAGTGCTTTTGGAGCTGAGCGACCGCATCGGCCCGCAACGGACGCAGCCGATCGAGCCGGGCCTTTTTTCTCGCAATGCTGTCAAAGAGATCGCCAGCCATGCGAATCTCATATCAGATAATTGAAATCACGTCATGTTTCACGAAAGCCCGAACCGGTCTGGCGCGGTTCCGTCCCCCTGCCGCCACGCTTCCCATTCGCGTCGCGCTCCTGTATGAGATGCCGCACTGCAAAAAGCCGCGGTCCGCCTCGCGCCCGAAAGGAGCGCCGGGCCGCGCTTCGCCCGCGAACCGATCGGCCATAATCCCATGAAGCTGCGCAACATCGCCATCATCGCCCACGTCGACCACGGCAAGACGACGCTCGTCGACCAGCTGCTCCGGCAATCGGGCGCCTTCCGCGAGAACCAGCGCGTCGCCGAGCGGGTGATGGACAGCAACGACCTCGAGAAAGAGCGCGGCATCACCATCATGGCCAAGGCGACCTCGATCGCCTGGAAGGACACGCGCATCAATATCGTCGACACCCCCGGCCACGCCGATTTCGGCGGCGAGGTGGAGCGCATCCTCTCCATGGTGGACGGCGCCATCGTGCTGGTGGACGCGGCCGAAGGCCCGATGCCGCAGACCAAATTCGTCGTCGGCAAGGCGCTGAAGATCGGCCTCAAACCGATCGTGGCCATCAACAAGGTCGACAAGCCCGACGCCCGCATCAGCGAGGTGGTGAATGAGGTGTTCGACCTCTTCGCCGCGCTGGACGCCACCGACGAGCAGCTCGATTTCCCGATCATCTACGGCTCCGCCAAGCAGGGCTGGATGGCGGAGGAGCCGACCGGCCCGCAGGACGGCATGGCCCCGCTGTTCGATCTCGTCATCGAGCATGTGCCGGAGCCCAAGATCGAAGAGGGCGGCTTCCGAATGCTCGGCACGCTGCTCGAGGCGAATCCCTATCTCGGCCGCATCATCACCGGCCGCGTCTTCGCCGGCAGCGTCAAGCCCAATCAGGCGGTGAAGGTGCTGGACCGCTCCGGCAAGGTCGTCGAGCAGGGCCGCGTCTCCAAGATTCTCGCCTTCCGCGGCATCGAGCGCCAGCCGATCGACGAGGCGGAGGCGGGCGATATCGTCGCCATCGCCGGCCTCGAGAAATATAACGTCGCCGACACGCTCTGCGCGCTCGAGGTCAATGAGCCGCTGCAGGCCCAGCCGATCGACCCGCCGACCCTCTCCATGACTTTCCTCGTCAACGACTCGCCGCTCGCCGGCACCGAGGGCGACAAGGTCACGAGCCGCATGATCCGCGCCCGCCTGTTCAAGGAGGCCGAGGGCAATGTGGCGCTCCGCGTCGAGGATTCGCCCGGCGGCGAGAGCTTCATCGTCTCCGGCCGCGGCGAATTGCAGCTCGCCATTCTGATCGAGACCATGCGCCGCGAGGGCTTCGAGCTCGGCGTCTCCCGCCCCAAGGTCGTGTTCCAGAAGGACGAGGCCGGCGAGATATTGGAGCCGATCGAGGAGGTCGTGATCGACGTCGACGAGGAGCATTCCGGCGTCGTCGTGCAGAAAATGTCCGAGCGCAAGGCCGAGATGATCGAGATGCGCCCCTCCGGCGGCAATCGCCTGCGTCTCGTCTTCCACGCGCCGACGCGCGGCCTCATCGGCTATCAGGGCGAGCTTCTCACCGACACGCGCGGCACGGCGATCATGAACCGCCTGTTCCACGAATATGCGGCCTATAAGGGCGAGATCGCCGGCCGCCGCAATGGCGTGCTGATCTCCAACGAGCAGGGCGAGGCCGTGGCCTACGCCATGTGGAAGCTCGAGGATCGCGGCCCGATGATGATCGAGCCGGGCTGGAAGGTCTATCGCGGCATGATCGTCGGCGAGCATACGCGCGACAACGACCTCGAGATCAACGTCCTCAAGGGCAAGCAGCTGACCAATATCCGCGCCGCCGGCAAGGACGAGGCCGTGCGCCTCACCCCGCCGATCAAGATGACGCTGGAGAAGGCGCTGGCCTATATCGAGGACGACGAACTGGTGGAGATCACGCCCAAGTCGATCCGCCTGCGCAAGACCTATCTCGATCCCAATGAGCGCAAGCGCGCGCGCGGCAAATCGGCTGCGGTAGCATAAAGCACGGAACGCCTTCCCGAGCGCCTTAGGCGCTCGGGAAGCGCCTGAGCCGGCAAAGCGACGCCGCTATTTCATTGTCGGCGCCTTGCTCGCTGAGCAACTCTATTTTATGCTACTACCATAGAGAAAATGTTCTCTTCGGCTTAGCGAGGAGGACTTTGCGGAAATTTTTCGATTTTCGAATTTGGAGAACGCAATATGACGGAACTCGACCCCGACGGCCCGGTCACTCCGATCGCCAAGGTCACGGAAAAAGTCACAAAAGGGCGAATTCTTATCGGCGAGTTCGGTAAGCTTTTTAAAGAAGTAGGTATTTTGTTCGGGACCGTGAGCGCCGTCGCAGGAACAATGTACGGGTTTCGGACGCCCTTGATCGATTACTCATGCAAAAACGGACTCTCGCTTTTCGATTTCTGTGGCGAAAGCGCTTACGTCATCGTTTCATCGATACGCAAGCCCCACCCAAAGCAGGCGGACGAATGCTCCAAGCAGATGTCGGACGAGCGCGACAATTTGGCGGCCTGCACGTCGGAAAAACTATACATTGTGGACTCCGGGCAAAACAATAAGAGCTTTGCGCCCGATACCTGCGCGATCGTATCAGGTCCAGCGTATCCGGTGGTCGTGAATCAGGTGCTCGAGCAATTCGCCAAATGCGATATTTTCAAGGGCGCCGCTCAGCGACAAGCCGCAAAGGATTAGAATCAAATCGTCTTCGTATGCCTCCTCACGCCGCGAGCGGCAGCCGGCAGGCGCTGAGCGCGCGCAAAAATCCATCCATCCAATTATAAGAATCATGCTTGCGCACGCGCGCGAGCAGCGCCGCATGGCGCTCCTTGCGTTCGCCGAGCGGCATCACGATCGCCTTTTGCATCGCATTGGCGACCTCGTCCGCGTCGTAAGGATTGACGATCAGCGCCTCTTGCAGCTCCTCCGCCGCGCCGGCGAAGCGCGACAGCACCAGCACGCCCGGATTCTCCGCATCCTGCGCGACGACATATTCCTTGGCGACGAGATTCATGCCGTCGCGCAGAGGCGTCACCAGCCCCACTTGTGAACCGCGATAGAGCGCCGCCAGCGTGTCGCGATCGACGCGACGATGCAGATAGCGCACCGGCGTCCAGTCGAAATCGCCGAACTGCCCGTTGATCTCGCCCGACAAGGCCTCCAGCTCGTGACGTATGTCGGCATAGGCCTGCACATCCTCGCGCGTCGGCGGCGCGATCTGCATCAGCGTCACCGCCTTGCAATTCTGCGGATAGATTTCGAGCAGGCGCTTGAAGGAACGCAGCCGATCCGGAAGGCCCTTGGTGTAGTCGAGCCGATCGACGCCGATGACATTTATGCGCGGCTCGCCGGCGCGATGCAGGCGCTCGATGCGCTTCGCCGCGCTCGGGCTCTCGGCCATAGCGGCAAAAGAATCGACATCTATGCCGACAGGAAAGACAGACGCCGTCACCGTCTTGCCGCCGACGCGCACGAGATCGGGCGTCAGCATCTCGCCCTGCATGAAGTCGCACATGAAGCGCAAGAAATTCGCTTGATCGGTCTTCGTCTGAAAGCCCACGAGATCATATTCGACCAGCGCGCTCATCAGCCATTCGTGCTCCGGCATGGCGCAGAGCACATCCGGCGGCGGAAACGGAATATGCAGAAAGAAACCGATGCGATTGGCGACGCCGCGCTCGCGCAGAGCGGCGCCGAGCGGGATGAAATGATAATCGTGCACCCAGACGAGATCATTGCCCTTCAGCATGGGCGCGAGCTTTTCCGCGAAGCGATCGTTGACCCGGCGATAGCCGTCGATCGCCTCTTGCGTGAAGCGCGCGAGATCGAGCCGGTAATGATGCACGGGCCATAGCGCCGCATTGGCGAAGCCGAGATAATAATCGCGATAGTCGCGCTCGGTGAGCGGCATTGTGGCGAGCGTCAGCTCGTCGAATTTGACGCGCGATACGTCGATCTCGGCGTCGTCCGGCACGATTTCGCCATTCCAGCCGAACCATACGCCGCCGCGCTTGCGCAGCGCGTCGAGAATGCATACGGCGAGCCCGCCGGCGGCATGACTGCAGCCGGGCTCGGCGACGCGATTGGAGACGACGACGAGGCGTTTCATATGGCTTTCTCCCAAGAACGCGACAGCCTCATGGCGCAGTTGATGACGCCGACCATGGAATAGGTCTGCGGATAGTTTCCCCAGGCTTCGCCGGTTTTGACGTCTATGTCCTCGGACATCATGCCGAGCCGGTTGCGTTGCGCGAGCAGCGCCTCGAAATAGTCGCGCGCCTCCTCGCGGCGCCCCATGCGCGCGAGCGCGTCGATGCGCCAGAAGGAGCAGGTGGTGAAGGCGGTCGTCGGCTCGCCGAAATCATCGGCCGCCTCATAGCGCATCATATGCGCGCCGCGACCGAGCGCCGATTCGATCTGCTCGAGCGTCGAAACCATGCGCGGATCATTGGGATCGATGAAGCCGACCTCGGTCATCAGCAAAACGCCGGCGTCGAGATACTCGCCGTCGAGCGATTCGACGAAGGCCTGACGCTTTTGCGACCAGGCCCGCTCGAGAATCACCTGCTTGATGCGTTCGGCCTCCTGCCGCCAATCGCGAGCGCGCTCCGGCTCGCCAATGTAATCGGCGATGCGCGCGAGGCGATCGGCCGCCGCCCAGCACATGAGACTCGACGTCGTGTGAATGCGCGCGCGCGAGCGCAGCTCCCACATGCCGGCGTCGGGCTTGTCGTAGCAGGCGAGCGCCTGCCGGCCCATATCCTCGAGCCGCAGGAAATCCATGCGCGTCGGCGGCGACATCAGGCGCCGATCGAGAAAGGCCTGCGCGACGCCGAGGATCACATTGCCATAAGAATCGTGCTGAAAATGCTGATACGCCTGATTGCCGACGCGCACTGGCCCCATGCCGCGATAGCCGGGCAGATTGGGAATGATGCGCTCGGTGAGCTCCGATTCGAGGCCGAGCCCATAGACCGGCTGAATATGCGAGCCGGCCGCCGAAGCGACGATATTCATCAGCCAATCGAAATAATTCTCCATCTTGCGCATCGCCGCCATGCGATTGAGCGCGCGCACGACGAAGTAGGCGTCGCGCACCCAGCAATAGCGATAATCCCAATTGCGCTGCGTGCCCGGCGCCTCGGGAATGCTCGTCGTCAGCGCGGCGACGATGGCGCCGGTTCCTTCATAGGTGCAGAGCTTCAGCGTGATCGCGGCGCGCAGCACCGCGCTCTGCCATTCGAACGGAATCGCCAGCCGATGCACCCAGCGGCGCCAATAGTCGCGCGTGCGCTCCTCGAAATTGCGCGCCGTATGCGCGATGCCCTCGTGCAAGGTCTCGTCCGGGCCGAGCAGGAGATCGACAGGGCTGCTCAGATTGAACAGCGTCTCCTCGCGCACATAATCGAGCGGCGCATTGGTGGTGAGCCGCAGAACCGAATGCGGGCCGACATAGCGAATGTGATGCGAGCCGAAGGTGAGGCCGGGAAGAGCCGCGCCATAATCGTAGCGCGGCCGCAGCCGAATACGAATGCGCGGCGTGCCGGAGACCGGCGTGAGCCGGCGGATCAGCATGTTGGGATGATAGAGACGATCGCGCCAGAAGAAGCGCGGCGCAAAATCGGTGACGCGCACCGAGCCCTGCTTACCATGCAGCACCGTCTCGAGCACCGCCGTGTTGCCGCAATAATCCTGCTCGCTGTGAACCCGATCCTCGAGATCTATCGCGAAGAAGCCGCCATCCTCCATGTCGGGTGGCGAGCCGAGCAGGCTGTGGAACACGGGATCGCCGTCGAAGCGCGGCAGGCAGCACCACACGACGCTGGCGTCGCGATCGATCAGCGCGGCGAAGGAGCAATTGCCGACGACGCCGAGCTCTAGATCGCTGACCTTGCGCTCCTGCTGCTGCTGCTGCGCATCGCTCATCGCGCCCGCTCCGCTTCCGCTACGCGCGCGAGCTCGGCGAGCCAGCGATGCAATTCGTGCAGATCCGCCGCTCTATAATGCGCCAGAGTGGCGCTTCTCCCCACTTTGATGGAGATGCCGCCGCGCGCATTGACGACGCCGAAGCCGACCTCATCCGTCACGTCGTCGCCGGCGAAGATCGGCACGCGTCCGCGAAACGGCTCTTCCTTCAGAAATGCCTCGATCACGTCGCCTTTGTCGCCGCCCTGCGAGCGAATCTCGAAAACTTTCTTTCCAGGCAGGACCTCGAGCTCGGGATGATCGCGCACGGCGCGCTCCGCAATGGCGCGGCATCTCGCCTCCAGTTCCGGGCGAAGGCGATAGTGGAGAGCGACCGCGCCGGTCTTGCGCTCGACGATGACGCCGGCGTCGTCGACGACATCCGCTTCTATCGCGCGAATGACCCGCTCGAGATCGGCGCATACGTCGCCGCTCCGATGCAGGCGCCCCGCTGCGTCGCGGCGTTGCAATCCATGCACGCCGGCCACCGGGAGCCGAAGCGGGCTGAGCAGAGCGTCGATGACGGCGATGTCGCGGCCTGAGACCACAGCGAGAGCGTCGCCGGCGGCGCGCCGCAATGCGCCGAGAAGCGCGATGGTCGACGCTTCGACTCGCACGGCCTCCGGTCGCTCGGCGATTTCGGCGACCGTGCCGTCGAGATCGAGAAACAGCGCGAAACGGCCGATATCATCGACTTTGGGCAACATCGATCGAGCGTCTCCCTCCGGCCGCATCTTGCCGCGGCGACCCGTCATGCACATTTCGGATGTGAGGGAACAGCGACGTTCGCGCCGATTCGCGCTCTCGCGTTCGTTCCCGCCCTCGCTTGTGAAACAACTATGGACGACTTCGACGTTTTCAATGACGCTGCCACAGCGATGTAACGGCGACGCTCGCGCCTCCTTTTCGCGAGCCGGGCCGCTGGACATGTGTCGGGACGGAGCCAGATGCCGCGACTGAAGCCGTTTTGTGCGCCTTGGTTTCCCGCCGATGAGGAGATCGCGGCGGCGCTCCTGTCCGCGCCTTTCGATCTCGAGCATAGCGCGCGCGCCGACAAACTGGCGCAGCGCCTGCTCGCGGCCGTGCGCGCGCCCGAGGGAATCGGCCATATCGAGCGGCTGATGCAAGAATATTCGCTGTCGACCCGCGAGGGCGTGGCGCTGATGGCGCTCGCCGAATCGCTGCTGCGCGTGCCCGACGATTCGACTCTCGATCGTCTCATCGCCGACAAGCTCGCCGCCGGCGCATTCGATCGTCACGCGCCCGTCTCCGACGCGCTGCTCGTGCAGGCGACCGCCTTCGCGCTCGGCGTCTCGACGAAGATTTTCGCTGCGGATGAGACGCCGCGCAGCCTCGTCGCGCAAGCGGCCCGGCGGCTCGGCGCGCCGGCGCTGCGCAGCGCCGCCCGACAGGCCATGCGACTGATGGGCGATCATTTCGTTCTCGGCGAGACGATCGAGGAGGCGCTCGCCAACGCATCCGCCGACTCGCGCTGGCGCTACTCGTTCGACATGCTCGGGGAAGGCGCGCGCAGCGCCGCGGACGCCGAGCGCTATTTCCAGTCCTATGCTTCGGCGATCACAGCCATAGGCGCGAAGGCCGGCGCGCGCCCTCTTCCCGACCGGCCCGGCGTCTCGGTCAAGCTCTCTGCTCTGCATCCGCGCTTCGAGCCATTGTCGCAGGAGCGCGTGCTGCGCGAGCTCACGCCCCGTCTGCTCGAGCTCGCGCGCCTCGCCAAGATTCACGATCTCGCCTTCACGATCGACGCAGAGGAGGCCGAACGTCTCGAGCTGTCGCTCGACGTGATAGACGCCGTCGTCGCCGACCCCTCGCTCGCCGGCTGGGACGGCTTCGGCCTCGCCGTCCAAGCCTATCAAAAACGCGCCGCCGCCGTGATCGATCATATCGAAGCGCTGGCGGAGGCGCATGACAGGCGCTTCATGATCCGCCTCGTCAAAGGCGCCTATTGGGACACGGAGATCAAACGCGCGCAAGAACGCGGGCTCGCAGACTATCCGGTGTTCACGCGCAAGGCGATGACCGATCTGAACTACGCCGCCTGCGCCGACCGCCTGCTCGCAGCGCCGCGCATTTTTCCACAATTCGCGACGCATAATGCGCTGACCATCGCGACGATCGTCGAGAGCGCCCGCGATCCGTCGACCTATGAATTCCAGCGCCTGCATGGAATGGGCGCGGAGCTCTACGCGGCGCTGCTCGACGAAGAGAAGCGCGCACGCTGCCGCGTTTACGCGCCGGTCGGCCCGCATCGCGATCTGCTCGCCTATCTCGTGCGACGCCTCATCGAGAACGGCGCCAATTCCTCCTTTGTCGCGCGCGCCGCCGACGCCGCGACGCCGCAGAGCGAATTGCTCGCGCCGCCGCGCGCGATCATCGGCGACGCTATGCGCGCTCGTCATTCTCGTCTGCCGCTCCCCTCCGATCTCTATCGGCCGCTGCGCGCAAATTCCAAAGGCGTCGAATTCGGCGATCGTCGAGCGTGCGACGCTCTGCTGGCGGAGCGCGACGCCGAGCACAACCGGCTGCGCGTAGCGGCGCCGTCATATGGAAAAAGCGGCGTCGCTCCGCGTGATTTGCGATCGCCGATCGACGCCGCGCTCATCGGCTCCGTCGTCGAAGCAGATGCGCAGACCGCGCGCGACGCCATGGCTGCCGCCGCTCGCGCCTTTCCCGCATGGGAAGCGACGCCCGTCGAAGCGCGCGCCGACATTATCGAGCGCGCCGCCGATTTCATCGAGGCGCGACGCGGACTCTTCATCGCGCTGCTGCAGGACGAAGGCGGCAAGACGCTCGACGACGCGCTCGCGGAAGTGCGCGAATCCGCCGATCTCTGCCGCTACTATGCGGGACAGGCCCGTCGCCTCTGCGAGGAGAAGGCCCTCCCCGGCCCCACCGGCGAAGACAATCGCCTGCGCCGGCGTGGGCGCGGCGTTTTCGTCTGCATCTCGCCGTGGAATTTTCCGCTGGCGATTTTTATCGGCCAGATCGTTGCGGCGCTCGTCGCCGGCAATGCCGCAGTCGCCAAGCCAGCCGAGCAAACGCCGCTCATCGCGAGCGAAGCTGTCGCGCTTCTGCACGAAGCCGGCGTTCCGCACGAAGCGCTTCATTGTCTCCCCGGCGATGGCGCGCTCGGAGCCGCGCTCATCGGCGACGCCAATGTCGCCGGCGTCGTCTTCACCGGCTCGACCGCAGCCGCGCAATCCATTCATCGAGCGCTCGCAGCGTCGACTGGGCCAATCGTTCCATTCATCGCCGAGACCGGCGGCGTCAACGCCATGATCGTCGATTCGACGGCTCTGCTCGAGCAAGTCGTCGACGACGTCATCGCTTCCGCCTTCCGCTCCGCCGGTCAACGCTGCTCGGCGCTGCGGCTTCTCTGCCTCCAAGAGGATATAGCGCAGGATGCGCTCGCTATGCTGATCGGCGCGACGAGAGAGCTTCGCGTCGGCGATCCACGCGATCCATCGACACACATCGGGCCGGTCATCGACGACACGGCGAAAGCGCGGCTCTGCGCCTATCTCGCGCAGCGCCGTGCGGAGGGGCGCGTGTTCTATGCCGGCGCGGCGCCCGAGAGCGGCAGCTTCGTCGCGCCGCATATTGTGAGGCTCGATCGCGCCAGCGATCTCCGCGAGGAGATTTTCGGCCCCATTCTCCATGTCGCGACATGGCGCGCGCAAAAAGACGAGGATTTTTTAACGCTGGTCGAAGACATTGCGGCCAATGGATTCGGCCTCACAATGGGCCTGCATACGCGCATAGAGACGCGCATTCGTGCGCTCGCCGAGGCGACGCCCGCCGGCAATCTCTACGTCAATCGCAATATGATCGGCGCCGTCGTGGGCAGCCAGCCTTTCGGCGGATCCCGCATGAGCGGCACCGGGCCCAAGGCCGGAGGCTCCGACTATCTGCGCCGCTTCCTGCGTGAAGAGACCGTGAGCGTCAACACCGCCTCCTTCGGCGGCGACGCGCGGCTGCTGGCGATGAAGGAGTGACGCAAGGCGACACTCGCCAGCGTTCTCGGTCTTGAAACCGCGCGCCGGCGCCAAATATACGCCCCTATCGCGTCCGGAGGCTCGGGACCGATGCGTCACTGGATTCCTTCGCTCGATTTCGCGCTCGGCGAAACCGCCGATATGTTGCGCGACCAGGTCGAATCTTTCGCAGCGCGAGAAATCGCGCCGCGCGCCGCGACGATCGATCGCGAGAATGATTTCCCTTCCGATCTCTGGCGCAAAATGGGCGCCCTCGGCCTGCTCGGCGTAACCGTCGAGGAGGACTATGGCGGAGCCGGCCTCGGCTATCTCGAGCATGTCGTCATAATGGAGGAGCTGAGCCGCGCTTCCGCTTCCGTCGGCCTCTCCTATGGCGCACATTCCAATCTTTGCGTCAATCAGCTGCGCCGCAATGGAACGAGCGAGCAGAAGCGCCGCTATTTGCCGAAACTCGTCTCCGGCGAGCACATCGGCGCCCTCGCAATGTCCGAGCCCGGCGCCGGCTCGGATGTCGTGAATATGTCGATGCGCGCCGAAAAGCGCGGCGATCGCTATGTGCTGAACGGCGACAAGATGTGGGTGACGAATGGTCCCAACGCCGATGTCGTGATCGTCTATGGCAAGACCGACCCTGGCGCCGGCGCGCATGGCATAACGGCTTTCATCATCGAAAAAGGCTTCAAGGGATTCGAACGCACGCAAAAGCTCGACAAGCTCGGAATGCGCGGCTCCAATACCTGCGAATTGCTGTTCTCCGATTGCGAGGCGCCGGAAGAAAATGTCCTCGGCCTGCCCGAGCGCGGCGTGAATGTGCTGATGAGCGGGCTCGATTACGAGCGCGCCGTGCTCGCCGGCGGCCCCATCGGCATCATGCGCGCCTGCCTCGACATCGTTGTCCCCTATGTGCACGACCGCAAGCAGTTCGGCCAACCGATCGGCGAATTCCAGATCATGCAGGCCAAGCTCGCCGATATGTATACGACGCTCAACGCCGCGCGCGCCTATGTCTACGCCGTCGCGCGCGCCTGCGACCGCGGGCGCACCACCCGCAAGGACGCCGCCGGCGCCATTCTTTTCGCCGCCGAAAGCGCGACGCGCATGGCGCTGGAAGCCATTCAATGTCTCGGCGGCAATGGCTATATCAACGACTATCCCACTGGCCGGCTGCTACGCGACGCCAAGCTCTATGAGATCGGCGCCGGCACCAGCGAAATCCGTCGCATGTTGATCGGTCGTGAGCTCTTCAGCGAGACTGCGTGAGGCTTCGCGGCGGCCTTCGTCGCGACGAGAGAATTGCCAATGCCCGTTTTAGAAACACGATTGGACACGAGCTCCGCGGAATTCGCGGCCAATGCGCAGGCGATGCGCGGCCTCGTCGCGGATTTGGGCGCCGAGGCCGCGCGCATCGCCGAGGGCGGCGGCGCGACGGCGCGCGAAAAGCATGTCGCCCGTGGCAAGATGACGGCGCGCGAGCGCATAGACGCGCTCGTCGATCCGATGTCGCCCTTTCTTGAGATCGGCCAATTCGCCGCCTATGATCTCTATGATGGAGAGGCGCCATGCGCGGGCGTCGTCGCGGGCGTCGGACGCATTCGCGCGCGCGCCTGCATGATCGTCGCCAATGACGCGACGGTGAAGGGCGGCGCCTATTTTCCGCTGACCGTGAAAAAGCACCTGCGCGCTCAGGAGATCGCCGCGCAGAACCGGCTTCCCTGCCTCTATCTCGTCGATTCGGGCGGCGCCAATCTCCCACGCCAGGACGAAGTGTTTCCCGATCGCGAGCATTTCGGCCGCATCTTCTATAATCAAGCGCAAATGTCGGCGTCCGGCATCGCGCAAATCGCCATCGTCATGGGCTCCTGCACCGCCGGCGGCGCCTATGTGCCCGCCATGTCCGACGAGACGATCATCGTGCGCGACACCGGAGCCATCTTCCTCGCCGGGCCGCATCTGGTGCGCGCGGCGACGGGCGAAATCGTCAGCGCCGAAGATCTCGGCGGCGCCCGCGTCCATACGCGCCAATCCGGCGTCGCCGATCATTATGCGGAAAGCGACGCCCATGCGCTCGGCCTCGCGCGAATGATCGTCGCCGATCTCGGCGCGCCGCCGCAGTCGTCGCTCCAGCGCGACGCGCCGCGCGAACCGATTTATGACGCCACGGAAATCTATGGACTCGTTCCCGCGGATCGTCGCCGGCAATATGACGCGCGCGAGCTCATCGCACGGCTGGTCGACGCCAGCGAATTCGACGAATTCAAGAAGCTCTATGGCGAAACGCTCGTCGCCGGCTTCGCGCATATTTGCGGCTATCGCATCGGCGTGCTCGCCAATAATGGCGTGCTGTTCGGCGAGAGCGCGCTCAAAGGCGCGCATTTCATCGAGCTCTGCGCGCAACGCGGCATTCCGCTGCTATTCTTGCAAAACGTCACCGGCTTCATGGTCGGCCGCGATTACGAAGCGCGCGGCATCGCCAAAGACGGCGCAAAGCTGGTCACGGCGGTGGCGACCGCAGCCGTGCCGAAATTCACGATCATCGTCGGCGGCAGCTTCGGCGCCGGAAATTACGCAATGTGCGGCCGCGCCTATAGTCCTCGCTTTCTGTGGAGCTGGCCCAATGCGCGCATCTCCGTCATGGGCGGAGAACAAGCCGCGGAAGTGCTGACGCGCGTGCGCAGCGACAGCTACGCCGCCAAAGGGCTCGACTGGCCACAGTCGGAGCATGACGCTTACCGAGCGCATATCCGCGAACAATACGAGCGACAAGGCCATCCCTATTATGCGAGCGCGCGTCTTTGGGACGATGGCGTCATCGACCCGCTCGACACGCGCCGCGTGCTCGCGCTCTGTCTCGCAGCGGCGTCCAATGCGCCTCTCGAAGCGACGCGTTTCGGCCTGTTTCGCATGTGAGGCCCGGCATGTCCTTTATCGCTTCATCACTCGATTCCCGCGGCGTGGCGACTCTGACGCTCGCGCGACCGGAACGCCGCAACGCTCTCGATTACACGATGACGACGCAGCTCGTCGCCGCTCTGGAGCAAGCCGCGCATGACGCCGAGACGCGCTTGCTCGTGCTCGCTGGCGCAGGCGCGGCCTTTTGCGCGGGCGGCGACCTAGAATGGATGAAGCGCGTCGCCGAAGACACGTCACAGGCCAATGAAGACGACGCGCTTCTGCTGGCGCGCGCGATGCACACGCTCGACTCTCTGCCCAAGCCGACGATCGCCCGCGTCCATGGCGCCGCCTATGGCGGCGGCGTTGGGCTCGTCGCCTGCTGCGATATCGCTTTGGCCGCCGATACCGCGAGCTTTTGCCTGAGCGAGGTGCGGATCGGCCTCACGCCCTCGGTCATTGGCCCTTATGTTCAGCGCGCGATCGGCGCGCGCCAGGCGCGGCGCTATTTCCTCACCGCAGAGACGATCCCTGCCGCTCATGCGCGCGCGCTCGGTCTCGTTCACGAGATCGCGCCGATCGAGGAGATCGATGCGCGCGTCGCACGAATAACGGAAGCACTATTGCTGGGCGCGCCGGGCGCCCAAGCGGAGGCGAAGGCTTCGACCGCATTGTTCGGCGATGTCGCGATCGATGACGCGCTGATGCGCGCCACCGCGAAACGAATCGCCGCCCGGCGCGCGTCTCCCGAAGGACAGGAAGGCCTCGCGGCCTTTCTGGAGAAGCGCCCGCCCTCTTGGCGAAGAGATCGGAACGTCGACGATGTTTCGTAAAATCCTCATCGCCAATCGCGGCGAAATCGCCTGCCGGATCATCGCCACCGCCGAACGCTTGGGCGTTTCGACGACGGCCGTCTATTCGGACGTCGACCGGCATATGCTTCATGTGGCGCGCGCGGATGAAGCCTATCCGCTGGGGGCCGCGCCTGCGCGCGAGAGCTATCTCTCGATCGAGAAAATCCTCGCTGTCGCGCAATCTGCGGGCGTCGAGGCCGTGCACCCCGGCTATGGCTTTCTGTCGGAAAATGCGCAATTCGCCGAGCGCTGCATCGAGGCCGGCCTCGTCTTCATCGGGCCGACGCCTCTAGCCATACGCCTCATGGGCTCCAAGGCGCAGGCGCGCTTGACGATGGAGCGCGCCGGCGTGCCGATCATCCCCGGCTTTCATGACTCGCAGGACACGGCCAGTCTCGTCGAGGCGGCGGCGCGCATCGGCTATCCTGTTCTCGTCAAAGCCTCGGCCGGCGGCGGCGGCAAAGCGATGCGGCTCGTCGCCACGGCGAGCGAACTGCGCGGGGCGATAGAGAGCGCGCGACGCGAGGCGGCTTCCGCATTCGGCGACGACTCCTTGCTGATCGAAAAGGCGCTCGAGGCGCGTCATGTCGAAGTGCAAATCTTCGGCGATGCGCATGGCGGCCTCGTGGCGTTCCCGGAGCGCGACTGCTCGATCCAGCGCCGTCACCAGAAGATCATAGAGGAGACGCCCGCACCGGGGCTCTCGACCGAGCTGCGGTCTGCGCTGCGCGAGGCCGCCCTCGCCGCCGGCCGCGCCGTCGCTTACATCGGCGCAGGGACGATCGAGTTCCTCGTCATGGGCGAGAGCTTCTATTTTCTCGAGATGAATACGCGGCTGCAAGTCGAGCATCCGATAACCGAAATGATTTCGGGAATCGATCTCGTCGAATGGCAATTGCGGGTGGCAGCCGGCGAGCCTCTGCCGGCGACGCAGGAGAAGATTGCGCTTCAGGGACATGCGATCGAAGCGCGACTCTATGCGGAAGCGCCGGCGCAGGATTTTCTTCCCTCCGTCGGTCGGCTCGATCACTGGCGCACGCCGCGCGAAACCATTTCGATTCGTGTGGAGACGGGCGTGCGCGAGGGCGACGTCGTCACACCCTTCTACGATCCGCTGCTCGCCAAAATCGTCGCGCAGGGACCGGACCGCAACGCCGCGCGCAGGGGTCTGCTCGCGGCCTTGCGCGCCTGCGAGATCGTCGGCGTGAGCACCAATCTGCTCCTGCTGCGCGCGATTCTCGACAGTGAAGCCTATGGAGCGGCGCGCATCGATACGCAATTTCTGCCGCGCCACCTCGATCTGATCCTCGCGGGAGAAGAGGCCTTGGATGAAGAAGCCGAGACCATCGTCGTTTCCGCAGGGGCCGCGGCCTGGCTCGCCGCTCTTCGCGCAGAATCTGGCGATACGACGCCATGGGATGCGACCGACGGCTGGCGCCTCAATGGCGCGGCGCGGCAGAAGCTCTGCTTTCGTCTCGGCGATCGCGACATTGCAGTCGCGCTCGCGCCGCTGGCGCCGGGCGCCTTTCGGCTCGAGACGCCGAAATCGCATGTCCTCGTCGAATATGAGACGAACCAGCGCCGCATGAGCCTGCGCGTCGACGGTGTCGAGCGAAAGCTCTCCATCATCGAACGCAGGCAAGGCTTCGTCGTCATATCGGATGGACGAAATTTCGAGCTGTCGGTCGTCGATCCGCTCGCGCCGCCGCGCGCGCAGAGTGAAGCCGACGCGGAGCTCACGGCTCCGCTGCCGGGGCGCGTCACCGGTCTCTATGTGGGCGTCGGCGAAAGCGTGAAGAAGGGCGCCCAGTTGCTGACGCTCGAGGCGATGAAGATGGAGATATCATTGTCCGCGCCGCGCGACGGGCGCATATCCTTAATTCGTCCGGCGGTCGGCGACATGGTGAAGCAGGGCGAAGCGCTGGTCGTCTTCGCCGAAGGGAAAGCGACATGACCATTCCAAAGCGCGTGCGCATCGTCGAGGTCGGCCCGCGTGATGGGCTGCAAAACGAAAGCGCGATCGTTTCCGTGGAGGCCAAGGTCGCTTTGATCGAGAAGCTCGCCGCCGCGGGGCTTCGCAATATAGAGGCCGGGAGCTTCGTCTCGGCGCGTCGCGTTCCGCAAATGGCGGAAACCAAAGCCGTGCTCGCGCGGCTGCGGCCGCCGCCGCATGTCCATTTGTCCGTTCTCGTTCCTAATATGCGCGGGCTCGAGGAGGCCATCGCCTGCGGCGTACGCGGCGTCGCCGTTTTCGTGGCCGCGAGCGAGAGCTTCTCGAAGCGGAATATCGGCTGCGCCATCGCCGAGAGCCTTTCGCGCTATGCGCCGGTGGTCGAAGCGGCGAATGGCGCCGGGCTCGAGGTGCGCGGCTATATATCCTGCGCGCTCGGCTGTCCTTATGAAGGCGATGTCGCCCCGCGCGCCGTCGCCACGCTGGCGCGCGATCTCTGTGCGCTCGGCTGCCATGAGATTTCGCTCGGCGACACGATCGGCGTCGGCGCGCCGCTACAGGCGCGCCGATTGTTGGAAGAGGTCGGCCGCGATATTCGAATGTCGCAGATCGCCGTGCATTTCCATGACAGCTACGGCCAGGCGCTCGCCAATATTTTCGCATCGCTCGAGATGGGCGTCGCGACCATCGACTCTTCTGTCGCAGGCCTCGGCGGCTGTCCATTCGCGCCCGGCGCGAGCGGCAATGTCGCAACCGAGGATGTCGTCTATATGCTGGAGCGCTCCGGCATAGAGACCGGCGTCGATCTCGCCGCGCTCATCGACGCCGGCGTCTTCATTTGCGAAAGGCTCGGCCGGACGACTCGCAGCCGCGCCGCGCTCGCGCTGCTGGAAAAGCGGCGCAAGGACGGCGTCGGATGAATGATATTCTCGTCGCGCGCACGCGCAATGTCGGCTCGATCGCGCTGAATCGGCCCAAGGCTCTCAACAGCCTGACGCTCGACATGGTCCGAGAGTTCAGACGCGCGCTCGATTCATTCGGCGCGGATCGCGAGATCGTCGCAGTGGTGGCGACAGGCGAAGGCCAACGCGGCTTTTGCGCGGGCGGCGACATACGCGCGCTCTATGAGCTGCGCAGCGACGAGCGTAACCTCTATCAGACATTCTGGCGGGAAGAATATGAGCTGAACGCGCGCATCGCCGCCTTTCCCAAGCCTTATGTCGCGGTGATGGACGGAATCGTCATGGGCGGCGGCGTCGGTCTTTCCGCGCATGGAAATTTGCGTATCGTGACCGAGCGCACACGGCTCGCCATGCCGGAAACAGGCATAGGCTTCATTCCCGATGTCGGCGGCTCGTGGCTGCTCACGCGCAATGGCGGCGTCGGTCGTTTCATGGCGCTGTCGGGTGAGACGGTCGGTCCGCATGATGCGATTTTCGCCGGCCTCGCCGACGTGCTCGTCGATTCGGCGTCGCTGCCCGAGCTGCTCGCGCTCCTGCGCGAGATAGGCGACGCCGAGGAGGCGCGGCCGCTGCTGGCGCGCTTTGCGAAATCGAGCGGCCTCGGCGCTCTGTCGCGGCGCGAAGCGCTGCTGCGCCGCGTGATGGCGCATTCGAACGTCGAGCGCATCATCGCCGCGCTGGAGATGGAGGGTTCCGATTTCGCGCGCGAAGCGGCGGCGACGATCTCGAAGCGCTCGCCGACGGCGCTGAAAGCGACGCTGCAGCTGCTGCGCCGCGCCGCCGAAGCTCCCTCTCTCGAGACGTGTCTGCGCCAGGAGTTTCGGACCGCTTGCAATATGCTGTCGACGCATGATCTCTTCGAGGGAATACGCGCCGCCGTCATCGACAAGGACCGCGATCCGCATTGGTCGCCGGCGACGCTCGCGGAAGTGGACGAGGCTTCGGTGAAGGCTCTGCTCGACGGCGGCGCGGCGCCGGAGCTCGCGTTTAGGAGCTGGACATGACGACGAGCGAGATTACGGATCCCGTCGTCGTCATCGGCGCGGCGCGCACGCCGATCGGCGCAATGCTCGGCGAATTGAAGAGCCTCGAGGCGCCGCAACTCGGCGCTGCCGCTATTCGCGCGGCCGTTGCGCGCGCCGATGCGCCGACAGATCAGATCGACGATGTGCTGATGGGCTGCGTGCTCTCGGCGGGCCTCGGCCAGGCGCCGGCGCGTCAGGCGTCGCTCGCCGCCGGTCTGCCGGAGGCGGCGGGCTGCGTGACGATCAACAAAATGTGCGGCTCCGGCATGAAGGCGGTCGCGCTCGCGCATGATCAATTGCTGGCCGGCAGCGCGCACGCGATCGTCGCCGGCGGCATGGAGAGCATGAGCAATGCGCCTTATCTTCTCGCGCGCGTGCGCGAGGGCTATCGCATGGGTCATAAAAAGCTCGTCGATCATATGTTTCTCGACGGGCTCGAGGACGCCTATGACAAAGGTCGGCCGATGGGCGATTTCGCCGAGGATTGCGCGACGACACATCAATTCACGCGTCTGATGCAGGACGATTATGCGATGCTCTCGCTGACGCGCGCGCAGCAGGCGGCGCGCGAGGGCGCTTTCGATTGGGAGATGGCGCCGATCGAAACGCAGGGTCGCGCGACGGCGACGATCGCGCGCGATGAATTGCCGGCGAAGGCGAAGATCGAGTCGATCGCCGATTTGAAGCCGGCGTTTCGCGATGGCGGCACGGTGACGGCCGCCAATTCTAGCGCCATTTCGGACGGCGCCGCCGCACTGGTGCTGATGCGGCGTAGCCGCGCCGAGCGCGCCGGCCTCACGCCGCTCGCGATCATCCGCGCCCATGCGACTCATGCCGGGCCGCCCAATCTTTTTCCGACAGCGCCGATCCTCGCCATGCGCAAGCTCGCCGAGAGGGCCGGCTGGCCGCTCGCGAGCGTCGATCTCTTCGAGATCAACGAAGCTTTCGCTGTTGTCGTGATGGCCGCCATGCGCGAGCTCGGCCTGCCGCGCGAGAAAGTGAATGTGCATGGCGGCGCCTGCGCGCTCGGCCATCCGATCGGCGCCTCGGGCGCGCGCATCGTGGTCACGCTGCTGGCGGCGCTGCGCAAATATGGGCTGCGGCGCGGCGTCGCCGCACTGTGCATAGGCGGCGGCGAGGCGATCGCGCTGGCGATAGAAGCCGTGAATTGACGTTCAGCGCCAGCGCTGCGTCGCCATCATCTCGCGCAGACGCTCCTGGACCAATGCAGTGGCGGCGTCGCGCAGCGAGACGCGCCCGAGGGATGCGCGCGCGATGATCTCCTGCATGTTGCGGGAGATTTTTTCGTCTATGGCGGCGAAGGCGGCTTTCTCGTCGCCGCCGGCATATTCGACCGATGCGCAGATGACGCCGCCGGCGTTGGCGATGAAATCCGGCGCGCTGACAATGCCGCGCTCGAACATCTCACGCTCCGCCTCTGCGGTCGCCGGAATATTGGCGCCCTGCACCACGAGCTTGCATTGCAGCCGGCCGACATTGTCGGCGCGCAGCACATCCGGCCGCGCGGCGGGGATGAATATATCGCAGGGCGCGGCGAGCAGCGCATCGGGCGCCAGCGCTTCGCCGCGCGCATGGCTGGCGACGCTGGCGCCTTCTCTGCGCAGTTGCGCCAATGCGTCTATATCGAGACCGGCGGCGTCATAGATCGCGCCGCGGCTATCGGAGGCGCCGACCAATATCGCGCCCTTGCGCGAAAGGAATCGCGCCGCATGTCGCCCGACGGCGCCGAAGCCTTCGACGACGACGCGGGCGCCGGCGAGCGTCAGCCCGGCGAAGGGCGCGGCGGCTTCCGCGGCTATGGCGACGCCATAGCCGGTCGCGCCGATTTCATCGAGCGGAATGCCGCCGAGCGCGGCGGGCAGTCCGACAGCGCGGCCGATCTCGTCATGCACATAGGCCATGCAGGTTTCATTCGTGCCCATGTCGGGCCCCGGAATGTAATCGGTCAAGGGCTCGATCGCCTTCGCGAAGGCGCGAATGAGCTGCTCCTTCTCCTGGCGCGGCATTGCGGGATCGCCGAAAATGACGGATTTTCCGCCGCCATGGCGCAGGCCGCAGGCGGCGTTCTTCAGCGTCATCGCGCGCGCGAGGCGGAAGCATTCCTCGACGCCGACGTCCGGGGCCATGCGCACGCCGCCGATCGCGGGGCCGGCGGCGACATTGTCGATCACGACGATCGCCTCGAGGCCGACGCCGGGCGTGCTGGCATAGACGATTTTCGCCGGACCGAATTCGTCGACGAAGGAGAAAGCGTCAGATTTGAACAACGCGGACATGGACCAAAAACTGGGCGCGAGGCGAGGCGCATTCAAGCGCGCGCGGCTCGCGGCGGCAAAAAATTCCGTAGAGGCCAAAAAATTCCCTAGAGCCGATGAAAAGCGCGACGCGGCGCCTTACCTCACTTCGACGAAGCTCGAGGCAGGCCGATGACCATTGGCGTCTCCTTCCAGATCGACTTTCTTCGTTTCCTCTCCGCGGCGGGCGAGCTCGACCCAGCGACCCCGCGCGAAGCGATAGACCCCGAGCTTCTGCTCGGACTCTATCGCGCCATGACGCGCACGCGCACTTACGATGGCAAAGCCATAGCTCTGCAGCGCACCGGCAAGCTCGGCACTTTCGCTTCCGCTCTAGGGCAGGAGGCGATCGGCGTCGGCATAGGCTCGGCCATGCGCAGCGAGGATGTGCTCGCTCCATCTTATCGTGACCATGCCGCGCAATTGCTGCGCGGCATGACCATGGTGGAAAATCTCGTCTATTGGGGCGGCGACGAGCGCGGCAGCGATTACGCTGTTCCGCGCAGCGATTTTCCGATCTGCGTTCCCGTCGGCACGCAGATCGCCCATGCGGCGGGCGCGGCCTACGCCTTCGCACTGCGCAAGGAGAAACGCGTCGCGGTGACGATCATCGGCGACGGCGGCGCCTCGACCGGCGATTTCTATTCCGCCTTGAACATGGCCGGCGTTTGGCGCGTTCCGCTCGTCGTCGTCATCAATAATAATCAATGGGCGATCTCGACGCCGCGCGAGCGCGAATCGGCGACGGTGACGCTCGCGCAAAAGGCGGTCGCCGCCGGCGTCGAGGGATGTCAGGTCGACGGCAATGATGTGATCGCCATGCGTCATGTCGCGCGCGCCGCGATAGAGAAGGCGCGCGACGGCGGCGGGCCGACGCTGATCGAGGCGCTCAGCTACAGACTCGGCGATCATACGACGGCCGATGACGCCTCGCGCTATCGCGATGGCGAAATCGTGCGGCGCGAGGCGGAGAAGGAGCCGATCGCACGGCTGCGCAAATATCTCACAGCGCGCGGATTGTGGAGCGAGGAGCAGGAGAAGGCGCTCGCGAAGGATTGCGCAGACGAAGTGGAGCGCGCCGTCGCCGCCTATCTGGCGACGCCGCCGCAAGAATTCTCGGCGATGTTCGATCATCTCTTCGCGCATCTGCCGGAGTCGATGCGCGATCAATATGAGGAGGCGCGGCGTTTCGCTCCGAAGGGAGGCGGCAATGGCTGAGCTCACTCTCGTCGAAGCGGTCAATCGCGCGCTGGCGCATGAGCTCGAGCATGACCCCGCCGTGCTGCTGCTCGGCGAGGACATAGGCGTCAATGGCGGCGTGTTTCGCGCCACGCTCGGCTTGCAACAGCGTTTCGGCTCGGCGCGCGTCATCGATACGCCGCTCGCCGAGGCGGCCATCGCGGGCGTCGCCGTCGGCATGGCGGCGATGGGGCTGAAGCCGGTGATGGAGATTCAATTCAGCGGCTTCATCTATCCGGCGATGGATCAGCTCATCAATCACGCCTCGCGCCTGCGCAATCGCACGCGCGGGCGGCTCACCTGCCCCATGGTCTTGCGCGCGCCGAATGGCGCCGGCATTCATGCGCCCGAGCATCACTCGGAAAGCCCCGAGGCCATGCTCGCGCATACGCCGGGCTTGCGCGTCGTCATTCCGTCTTCGCCCACACGCGCCTATGGATTGCTGCTCGCCGCGATACGCGATCCCGATCCGGTCGTCTTCCTCGAGCCGACGCGGCTCTATCGCCTCTTCAAGCAGGAGGTGATCGACGATGGCGAGAGCCTGCCGCTCGACACATGCTTCGTCTCGCGCGAGGGACGCGACGTCACGCTGATCGCCTGGGGCGGCATGTTGCACGAGGCGCTCGCGGCCGCCGAGAGTCTCGCGAGCGAGGGCGTCGATTGCGAGGTCGTCGACGTCGCGACGCTGAAGCCGCTCGACGCCGAGACGATTCTTCGTTCGGTCGAGAAGACCGGCCGTTGCGTCATCGTGCAGGAGGCCGCGCGCACCGCCGGCTTCGGCGCCGAGATCGCGGCGATAATCGCCGAGCGCGGATTGTATTTTCTGCAAGCGCCGGTGCGGCGCGTCACCGGCTATGACGTCGTCATGCCGCTGGCGCGGCTCGAGGGACAATATTTGCCGAGCGTCGCGCGCATCGCCGACGCCGTGCGCAAGACGATGGAGGCGGAATGAGCGTCTTCAAGCTTCCCGATCTCGGCGAGGGCCTGCAAGAGGCCGAGCTGGTGCAATGGCATGTCGCGCCGGGCGAGGATGTCGCCGTCGATCAGCCGCTCGTCTCCGTCGAGACGGCCAAGGCGGTGGTCGAGATTCCGTCGCCGCAAGCCGGACGCATAGAAAAGCTGTTCGCGCAGGCGGGCGAGATCATCCGCATCGGCGGGCCGCTCATCGCTTTCGTCGGCGACGGCGAAGCGCCGCAGCAGGCGCGAGAGGACAAGGGAACCGTCGTCGGCGCGATGGAGACGAGCGGCCGCGTGCTGCAAGAGGGCGCGGCGCCGCTCGGCCGCAATGGCGCCGGCCTGCGCGCGACGCCGGCGGTGCGCGCGCTGGCGCGACGGCTCGATGTCGATCTTGCGATGGTGACGCCCTCCGGCGCCGATGGGGTCATCACCGCGGCCGATGTGCAGCGCGTCGCGCGCATATTGTCGGAGGCGGCGCCGGCCGAGCCTCTGCGCGGATTTCGTCGCGCCATGGCGCAGAATATGGCGCAGGCGCAGGCCGAGGTGGCGGCGGCGACAGTGGTGGACGACGCCGACATAGAGGCTTGGCCCCAGGGCGAAGATACGACATTGCGGCTCATTCGCGCGCTCGTCGCGGGCTGCCGCGTCGAGCCGGGGCTCAACGCCTGGTTCGAATCCCATGCGCTGGCGCGGCGCGTGCTCGCCAAGGTCGATCTCGGCATCGCCGTCGATTCCGCCGAGGGCGGGCTGTTCGTGCCCGTGCTGCGCAATGTCGCCGAGCGCGATCCTTCCGATCTGCGCGCCGGGCTGAACAAAATGCGCGCCGACATCGACTCGCGCCGCATTCCGCCGGACGAATTGCGCGGCGCCACCATCACCCTCTCCAATTTCGGCATGATCGCGGGGCGCTACGCCGCGCCCATCGTGCTGCCGCCGACCGTCGCCATTCTGGGCGCGGGGCGCATTCGCCGCGCGATCGTCGCCGATGACGAGGGCCGTCCCGTCGCGCGGCGCATGTTGCCGCTGAGCCTCACTTTCGACCATCGCGTCGTCACCGGGGGCGAGGCGGCGCGTTTCCTCGGCGCCGTCATCGCCGATCTCGGGAGCCCCGTCTGAGCGACCGCTTGAAGGCGGGGCCGCCCGACGCCATATGCGCCGCTCATCGTCCAAAGGCTGGGCGGGCGGGAAGGCATCATGCCGACGCAGCGCATCTCTCACACTCCCGATTGGAGCAGCCTCGCCGTCGCGGCGATATTGCTGCTCGCGCCCTGGATCCTCCACTACACGAGCTGGATGGCGACGCTGGCGACGAGCTTCTCGGCCGTCATCCTGCTGGCGCTTTCGGCCGTCGCTTTCGCGGAGCTCGACGACAGCGAAACGCCCGAATATCTCATCGTCGGCGTGTGGCTCGTGATCTCGCCCTGGATGCTGGGCTTTTGGCCCGACACGCGGGCGCTGCTCGTGCATCTCCTATTCGGCGGCGGACTCGTCGCCTATGTCGCTTGGGAAATCTGGGGCGTCTCCGCCTTTCGCGATTAGACTCGGGCCATTCCCGGCGAGCGTCGCCTTCAGCGCGCGGCTCGGGCCCGAATAGATCGAATTTGAATAGATTTGTAGTATATTGGACCGATAAATGAATAGAGTTTTCTGTTCTTTCGTCCAACATCGCAGAAAAGCGCTCCGGACGCGCCTTGCGGCCTCCCATTCAACATATTGAAAAATAATACGTTTGCTCGTAGCCCGCGGCGCGTGCGCGGCGTATAAGTACATGTCCTAATTTTGGTTTTGCCGAGCAACAAGTATTGACGATCTACAAGGCCTGCCGCGATCCGGCCGACCAGGGAGATTTGGCGCAGATGACATCCATCCATCAATTTTATCTCCGTACGCAACCGATCAATTTGAAGCAATTCTTCCGGCGTCTCGTCTATTGCGATCCGCTCGTCCGGTCCCTTTGCCCATTCGCCGACAGCCGCGCATCGTTTGTCGCCGGCTGACCGCATCTCCATCGAACTGTAACGAGTTTGCGTAACGCGTAAGGAGCGTCCCATGATTACCGTGTCGCAATGCGCGGCCCAGGCGGGCCTGGCTTCACACGAGCTGGTTCTCGGCGCCGTCCCCTCTCCCGAGCATGACGCGCTGCTCGAGAGCTATCTGCTCAACGGCCATCGCGGACTTTCCGCCGTGCGCGAGATGATCGTCGCGGATCTGCGCGGCTTTCTCGATCTCGGCGTGACCGCGCGCGCCGCCGATCTCATGATCGTGCTGCGGCTGCTGCTCACCGCCCATCCGGAGGCCGGCATCGTCGCCCGTCCGCGTGCCGCCGAGGCGACCTTCGAGGCCGCTCTGCTCGGCCATTACCTCGACGTCCGGCGCGGTTGCGCCTCCGGCGGCGGGGCTTTGCGCGAGCCGGGAGTGGTGCTCTCCTTCGCGCGGGAGTCCGCGCGCGAAGGACGCCGGCGCTCTTCGCGGGGCGAGTCGGCGGAGCCGCTGCGAGGCGGCGAGCCGATCATCGCCCGCTTCGGCTCGCGCCTATTCTATCAGCGGGGCGAGCGCTGACCGCGCCGCCGCCCTCTTCGTCGATTTTCGTCGGCGCTCCGGACCGGAGATGTGACCAGAGGCCCGGGGCTATTGCCAATCGGCCCGCCGCATAGGATCATCCCGGCTCGACAGCGCCTGTCGGGGCGCAGAACCGCCCGGGTGGTCGGACCCTATTCTCGATGCGACCGAACGGTTTTTTCGATCTCGGCTTTTCAGGCGACGGCCGGTCTCGGCGCGGCGGAGGCCGGCTATGACGAGCGCGCCGGCCATCGTTCATATCGTCGACGATGACGCCGCCGTCCGCGATTCCCTGAAGCTTCTCTTGAAGACGGAAGATTTCGACGTGCGCGCCCACGCCTCCGCGCGCGATTTTCTGGCGAGCGTCGGCCGGGGCGAAGGCGGCTGCGTCGTCACCGACGTGCGTATGCCGGAGATCAGCGGATTGGAGCTGCTCGCGGAGATCGAGGCCCGCGGCCTCGATCTGCCGGTCATCGTCATCACCGCCCATGCCGATGTGGCGCTCGCTGTCCAGGCGATGAAGGCCGGCGCCGTCGATCTGCTCGAGAAGCCTTTCGACGACGAGTCTCTGCTCGACTCCGTGCGCCACGCTCTCGGCGGACGCGGCGGAGCCGGGGGCCTCGGCTCCGAGGCCGCGGCCGCGCGCGATCGTCTGGCGAGCCTCACCTCGCGCGAGCGCGAGGTGCTGGTCGGCGTGCTCGACGGCCGGCCCAACAAGATCATCGCCCATGAGCTCGGCATCAGCGTGCGCACGGTGGAGGTCCATCGCGCCCGGCTGATGGTGAAAATGCGCGCCAAGAGCCTCTCGGAGCTGGCGCGCATTTCGGTGCTCGTCCCGCGCGCCGCGTCGATCTGAGCCGCCTTGCGCCGCGCTCCCGCCGACCTGCACGAGGCGCGGCGCATTCTGCGCGCACGCTTCGGCCATGACGATTTTCTTCCCGGCCAGGAGGCGGCTGTCGCCGCTCTGCTCGAGGGGCGCGACGTCCTCGCGGTGATGCCGACAGGCGCGGGCAAATCGCTGCTCTATCAATTGCCGGCGGCGATGGGGATCGCCCCGGCAGTCGTCGTCTCGCCGCTCATCTCACTGATGCGCGATCAATTGCGCGGCCTCGAGCGCTCGGGCGTCGCCGCGGTCGCGCTCCACTCGGGAGAGAGCGAGGAGGATTATGGCGAAGCCGTCGCCGCCATAGCGGACCGACGGGCGCGGCTCGTCTATCTCGCGCCGGAGCGCCTCGCCAAAGACGGAACCATCGAGCTTCTGCGCGGCGCCGGAGTCGCGCTGCTCGCGGTAGACGAGGCGCATTGCGTCTCGCATTGGGGTCACGAATTTCGCCCCGATTACGCCCAGCTCGGCGAGATCGCGGCGCGGCTCGGCGCGCCGGTGCTGGCGGTGACGGCGACCGCCGGCCCGCGCACGCGCGCCGACATCATCGCCAGCCTGTTCGCGCGCGAGCCGGAGGTTTTCGTCTCCTCCTTCTCGCGGCCCAATCTGCGCCTCTCCTTCGCTCCGCGCGGCGATGCGCTGGGGCGGCTGACGCGCTTCCTGCGCCGGCGAGAGGGCGAGAGCGGGGTCGTCTATGTGAATTCGCGCCGCAAGGCCGACGCTATGGCGGCGACGCTGCGCCGGCTCGGCTTCGACGCGCTCGCCTATCACGCCGGCCTCGATGCGGCGACGCGCGCGGCGCATCAGGACGCTTTCTTCGAGCGCGCCGGCGTCACCATGGTCGCGACCATCGCCTTTGGCATGGGCGTCGACAAAAAAGACCTGCGCTTCGTTTTCCACGCCGATACGCCCGATTCGATCGAGGCCTATTATCAGGAGATCGGCCGCGCCGGCCGCGACGGCCTGCCCGCCGACGCGCTGGCCCTCTTCGATCCGCGCGAGCTCGCCGGCCGCTTCGGCTTCGCGCCGCCCGCCGACGATCCCATCGCTTTGGGAGAGACGGAGCGCCGTCGCGCTATGGCGCGGCTCTGCCTCACCCCCTCCTGCCGTTTCCAGACGCTGCTCGCGGCCTTCGGCGAGGAGAGCGGCCGCTGCGGCCGTTGCGACAATTGCCGCGGCGGCCTGCTGGCGCTGCCGCGCCGCGCCGGGCTGGTGACGCTCGGCTGGCGCGTCGCGGCGCTCGCGCGCTTTGCCGGCGCGAACGCCGAGAGTCTGGACGAGCCGGAGGAGACGCCTATCCCCGCCGCAGCGCCGGGCCTCTCCGTCGAGCCGACAAAGGAGCGGCTCAGCGTGGCCGAGGAGCGGCTCTATCGCGAGCTGATCCGGCTGCGTCTCGATATCGCCAAGCGCCGCCGTCTCGCTCCGCGCGCGGTGGCGAGCGACGCCGTGTTGCGGCGTCTGGTCCTCACCCGGACGCTCGATGGCGAGAGCGTCATCGCGGCGGAGGAGTTCTTGCGCGCGATCGCGGAAGATTGAGCCCAGGAGCGGACGCGTCGCTACGCTTCGTCTTCCAGCCCCTGCGCCGGCCGCGCGCGCCGCTTCTTCAGCTCCAGCAGCCGCGTCGAGGCGCGATCGGCGCGCTGGCGCGCCGCCTCGCCGGTCGGCTGCAAAAGCTTGCGATATTCGTCGCGCTTCTCGTGAATGGAGGCGATCACATAGCCCATGGGCACGCCGACATCGACGAGCACCGTCTCGGCGAGCTGCAGGCTCGCCTCGATCGTCTCCGGTATCGCGTCGCTGGCGCCGAGCTCATAGAGATCCGTGGCGTGCCAGGCGTCGCGAGCGCGCGCGACGATCGTCAGATCGGCGCGCTCCTGATGGGCGAGGCGCACGATCTCCTGCGCCGCCTGCGGATTTTCCACCGTCACCACCAGAGCGCGCGCCTGCGCCACGCCGAGCAGCACGAGAAACTCGCGCCTCATGCAATTGCCCCAGCAGATATCGACGCCCTTGTCGCGCGTCTGCGCGACGAGATTGACGTCATTGTCCACGGCGACGTAAGGAATCTCGTGGCGGCCGAGCATATCGCCGATGAGCGCGCCGACGCGCCCATAGCCGACGATGACCACTTTGCCGGCGGCGACATCGCCTTCCGGCGCGAGATGCGCGAATTCGGCCTCGTCGTCTTGCAGACGGCGGCCGGGATTGAGCCATTCGCCGAGCCGCGCCAGCGCCGGCAGCGCGAACAGGCCGAGCGTCACGGCGAGCATGGCGTCGGCGCCGAGATTCCTCGGCAGCACGCCGGAGGCGATGGCCGCGCCGCCGAGAATAAAGGCGAATTCGCCGCCGGGCGCGAGCAGCAGCGCCACTTCCGCCGCTATGCGCGGACGCATCCGAAACGCGCGGCCGAGCAGAAAGACGATGAGCGTCTTGATCGCGATCACGCCTATGGCGATGACGAGCACCTGCGGCAAATCTTCGATCACGCGATCGAAATCGAGCCCGGCGCCGACGGAGACGAAGAAGAGGCCGAGCAGCAGTCCTTTGAACGGCTCGATCGTCACCTCGATCTCGCGGCGATATTCCGTCTCGGCGAGCAGCAGGCCGGCGATGAAGGCGCCCATGCCCATCGAAAAGCCCGCCGCGGCGCTGGCGACGCCGGCGCCGATAATGACCAGCAGACTCGTCGCGGTGAAGAGCTCGATCGATTGCGCCGCCGCGACGAGATGGAACAAAGGCCGCAGCAAAAGGCGGCCGCCGACGATGAGCGCGGCCATGGCCACGAGCGCCGGCAGAAAGGCGAGCAGCGCCTTCAGCCCTTCGGTCTCGGCATGGGGCTCGGAGAGGAAGGAGATGAGGAACAAGAGCGGCGCGACCATCAGATCCTGCAGCAGCAGCACCGAAAAAGCGGCGCGGCCGGCGGCGCGATTGAGGCGCCGGCGCTCGGCGAGCAGAGGAATGACGATCGCCGTGGACGACATTGCGAGAGCCGCGCCCAGCAGCGCCGCGGGAGCCGGGCCGAGCCCGGCCCAGAACACGCCCGCCGCCGCCATCGCGCCGCCGCAGAGAACGACTTGCGACAGGCCGAGCCCGAAGACGAGCAGCCGCATCCGCGCGAGGCGCTCCCAGGAGAGCTCGAGGCCGATCATGAACAGCAGAAAGACGAGGCCGAATTCGGCGATTTTGGCGACGCCCTCGAGATCGCTCAGCGCGATGGCGGAGAGAAATTCGTGACGCTCCGCGAGCTTGCCGAGGCCGAAGGGCCCGAGCGCCGCGCCGGCCAGCAGAAAGCCGATGATGGGGCTGACGCGCAATCGATGAAACAGCGGCGCGACGACGCCCGCCGTGCCCAAAAACAGCAGAGCCTCGCGATATTCGCCCCACTGGAACGCAGCAGTCCCCGACATCGCCATCCTTTCCGCATCGCGGCGCGCTGTTCCGCGCCGATTCGCGGTTCAGCATAAGGGCTCCGGCGCCCGCTTACGAAGCCGATTTACGCGGCGAGAGCTTCGCGTCGCGACGAGCCTGTCGGCGACATGGCGCATCGCTTGCTTTTGCTGCGTGCGGAAAGGCCGCCGTGGGCGGCCGCGCTCTGCGATGAAAGGCGGCGTTCATGAACGTCCTCGCCATTATTTCCGCTACGACGATGCAGGACGGCCGCGAGACCGGCGCGCTGGCGCCGCTCGCCGGCGCGCCTCTGCTCGGGCGGCTGCTCGATCGACTGACCCATGCGGAAAAGCTCGTCGGAATCGTCGTGACCACCAGCGACGAGCCGGAAGACGCGCCGATTCGCGATTTTTGCGCCGCGCGTGGAACGCCTTGCCAAACCGGCGAGCGCGACGATCTCATCGGCCGCCAGCTCGCGGCGATGGCGGCGGCGGGCGCCAAGGGCGGCATTTCGCTCGACGCGCGCAATCCGCTGATCGACCCCGCGCTCGTCACGCAAGTCGCCGATCTGTTGCAAATGACCGATGGAATGCTGGATTGGATCGGCAATACGCTGGCGCCGGCCTATCCGCGCGGCATGGAGATCGACGGCTTCACCGCCGCGGCGCTGACCGAGGCGGAAAAGCGCTGCGGCGAGCCGGAGCAGCGTCGCCGCGGCCCCGCCTTTCTGCGCGAGAACAGCCGCATCTATCGCCCGCTGAGCCTGAAAGCCCCGGCGGAGGTCGCGCGGCCCGATCTGCGGCTCGGGCTCGAGAGCCTCGCCGATCTGCCGCGCCTGGAGGCGATCTTTCAGAGCTTTGCGGGCCGCACCGATTTCACTCTGGCGGAAATAATCGCCGCGGCCGATCGGCTCGCGGCGCAATGAGCTCGGGCGAAATCTGTCGGGAAAGACTCACTCCATGCCGGCGATATGCGTCCCATGGGTGACGGCGGCGCCGGCGCGCAGCGCGGCGGCGATGAAGACGGTCTCGGCGAGCTCGGCCTCGGTCGCGCCAGCGGCGAGCGCCTGCTTGCGATGGATTTCGAGGCAATAGGGGCATTGCGTCGTCATGGCCACGGCGAGGGCGATCAGCTCCTTGTATTTCTTGGGGATGGCGCCCTCGGCCATGGCCGCCGCGTCGAATTGCTTGAACGCCTCCCAGGCCGTGGGCGCCGATTCGCCGACCGCTTTCAGCCGCTTCACATTCTGCATGTCGTACATGGCCTTCCCTCCTTGCGATGAGCGCTTACCTATCAGATGATAGGTGAACCATGCGCCATTGACGAAGGGCCTGTCAATGCGCTTCCTCTCCTGGGAAAGGATGAGACGGATGGCGACGGCGCGACGCGGCGAAGGGACAGCCGCGAGAATTCTCGACAGCGCGGAGGAGCGGCTCTGCCGCTACGGCTATAATGGCGTGAGCTTTCGCGACATCGCCGCCGATGTCGGAGTGAAGAGCGCCAGCGTCCATTATTTTTTCCCCACCAAGCCGGCGCTGGTCGCCGCGGTGGCGCGGCGCTACGCCGATCTCTGCGTCGAGGAACTCGGCGATCCGCTGACCCGCACGCCAGCGGAGGCGGTGGGGATGCTCGCGGAAATGTTCCGCCGCACCGTGGCCGAGAAGAAGCGCATGTGCCTTTTCGGCATGTTGGCGGCGGAGGTCGGCGGCCTGCCCTCCGAGGTCGGCGCCGAGGCGCGGCGCTTCTTCGCCGAGACGCTGGCCTGGCTGCGCGTCGCGCTGCGCGGCGACGCCGCCGAGGCGGAGGCGATTCTCGCGGCTTTCGAGGGCGGCGTGCTGCTCGCTCGCGCCATGGACGATCCGGCCATGTTGGAGAAAGCGACCGCGCGCATGGCGGCGCGTCACTTCACCGCGAGCGGATAACCGGCGACGACGAGATAGAGCCGCCCCGCAGCGCCGGCGACCGCCTGATGCAATTCGCCGGCGGCGTCGCGAAACCGCCGCGCCAGCGCATTCTCCGGCACGATGGAGAGGCCGACCTCGGAGGAGACCACGACGGTCGGCGCGCGCCGCTCGGCGAGGGCTTCGAGCAGCGCCGCGCGATCGGCGCGCAAATCCGCCTCCGCCAGCAGGCGGTTGCTCAGCCAGAGCGTGAGGCAATCGACCAGCAGCGGATGCTCTGCCGGCGCTTCGCCAATGGCCTGCGCCAGCGCCTGCGGCGCTTCGATCGTGCGCCAATCGCCGGCGCGCCGCTCTCTATGCGCGGAGATGCGGCTGCGCATCTCCTCGTCGAAAGCCTGCGCGGTGGCGATATAGGTCCAGGGACCGGGCCCGGCGGTGACGAGCCGCTCCGCGAAGCCGCTCTTGCCGGAGCGGGCCCCGCCGAGGACGAAGGTCAGATGCGGGTTTTCAGTCATGCTCCGTCACGCCCGGGCGGGATTTACCCCGTTCGCGAGCGACGGGCAAATCACGCCGCGAGAGCGGCGCGGGCTTCGTTCTTGATGCGCTCGACCATGGCGCGGACGCCATTGCTGCGCTGGGGCGTCAAATGCTGGGCGAGGCCGAGCTCGGTGAACAGCGGCATGGCGTCGAGACCGGCGATCTCATCGGCCGGCCGGCCGGAATACAGCGCCAGGATCAGCGCCACGAGCCCGCGCACGATATGGGCGTCGCTGTCGCCGCGCAGCGAGAGGATCGGCGCGCCGCGGCCTTCGCGGATCACCTTGCTCTCCAGCCACACCTGGCTCGCGCAGCCGCGAACCTTGTTCTCTTCCGTATGGGCTTCGTCCGGCAGCGGCTCCAGAGTGCGGCCGAGCTCGATGAGATATCGATACCGGTCCTCCCACTCGTCGAGCATTTCGAAATTGCCGATGATCTCGTCTATCACCATTGTTCGCTCGCCCGCTGGAGACGCCATGCCGACTTCTATATGGCCACTGTCCGTTTTGGCGCAATCGCCGGCGCATTGGCTCGATCGCCTGCGTCGATGCAATCACGGCGCCGCGCCGAGGCCAGTGGGGCGCCGCGGCGGCTCGACCGGCGCCGTCGCCCGGCCGATTCGCTCGGCCGCCTGCAGACATTCCATCGGATGCGCCATGCAATGATCGCGGGCCACGGCGGCGATTCGGCCCGCCGCCTCTTCCGCGAGCTCCGAAAGGGCGCCGCGCGCCGTCTCGACCGGCGAGACCTTGCGCTCGGCGCTCGAAGCCGGCTCGGCCCGAGCCGCGGCGGGAAAACGCGCCGGCGCGGCGCGCTCGCGCGGGGCCGGATCGTGGTCCGCGTCACGCATGACGAGGAGACAGACCACCCCTAAAAAAAACAGAGTTTTGAGCAAGAATCCCACGATCGCCGCCTCGCTTCGCCGACGCGGAGCCGCCGCGCGTCGGCGAAACGTTCGCCTGTGTCCCTTACCGCTTCGTAAATGTCGAGTGTCGCGAAACACGCCGGCGCGAGCGGGGCCGGAGGGCTAAGAAGTCGCAAACCATAAGCCGCTTTCCGTCCCGACGAGAACGGATTTCTTCCATTTCTATGGTCGGTTTAGCAGTCACTTAACACCGATTTGTCACATTGGGCCTCGATCGGGAGCGTGAATTTGCGTAAGCCAACTGCACCTTGGGCGGCCGTGTCGAGTGAGTGGATCGAGCGTCTGGCGCAATCCGGACGCCCGATCACTTCGATGGAGCGCGCGCGGCGCGAAGCCTTCCTCCTCTCGCATCTGGCCCTGGCCGCTGGCGTGCTCATCGCCGCCCCGCTGTGGATCGTCGTCCATGGCGCGCCGACGCTCGGCGAGAGCGCGATCTTCGCTCTGGCGCAATTGCCGCTCTTGTCGGTGGTCGCTCTGCTGCGCCTCGACGATCTGAAGGTCGCGCAGTCGATCGCCGCCTTTGGCTGGCTCGCGCTCGCGGCCGCCTGCCTCGCGGCCGGCGAGCACTCCGGCGCCGCGGCGCCGTTCGGAGCGCTCGCCCTCATCGAGGCGACGCTCGCGCTCGATCTCACTCTGGTCGCCACCGTCGCCTTCGGGGCGCTCGCGGTTCTGGCCGCCGCCGCTCTGACCGCCACCGCTCTGACCGCGGCCGACGGCGGCGGATTTCTCGAGACGCTGCTCGCGGCGCCTCTCGTTCTCTATGTCGTTCTGCTCGCCCGCTGCGCGGCGCGGGTCGAGACGATCCGCTCTCGGGCGGAGGCGCGCAGCGCCCGCGATCTGCGGCTCGTCTCGGAGGCCGCCGGCGATCTCGTCATCGGCTTCGACGAAGGCGGCGCGGTCTCCACCCTCATCGGCGACGCGGCCGAGGCTTACGGCCTCGACGCCCGCGAATTGATGGGACGCGGCTTTTTCCAGCGCGTCCATGTCGGCGACCGCCCGGCCTTTCTCAAGCTCGTCTCCGACGCCATAGCGACCGGCGAGACGATACGGGCGACGCTGCGGCTGCGCATCGGCCATTCGCGCAACGAGCAGGGCGAGTTCCTCGAGCCGGTGTTTCATTTCTTCGAGGCGCGCAGCAGCCAGATGGAGGCCGTCGAGGGGGAAACCGCGGCCGGCGTCGTCTGCATTCTGCGCGATGTGACGGCGCAGCGTCACGCCGCCGAGACGATCGAAGCGGCGCGCCGCGAGAGCGAGATGGCCGCCGCCGGCAAGACGCGCTTCCTCGCCAATGTCAGCCATGAGCTGCGCACGCCGCTCAACGCCATCATCGGCTTCTCGGAAATGCTGGCGAGCGAGCAGCTCGCGCCCGCCGATCCGGCCAAGCGCCGCGAATATGCGGAGATCATCCGCAATTCGGGCCAGCATCTGCTCGCCGTCGTCAATACGATTCTCGACATGTCGAAGATCGAATCGGGCTCGATGCAGCTTTCGCCCGAGCCTTTCTCTCTGCCCGAGCTCGTCGAGCAATGCGTGAGCATGATGCAGCTGAAGGCCGAGCAGGGCCAGGTGACGCTCGCGCGCGATTATGGCGAGCGGCTCGAGGAGATCGTCGGCGACAAGCGCGCCTGCAAGCAGATCATCATCAATCTTCTCTCCAATGCGGTGAAATTCACGCCCGCCAACGGCCGCGTGCGCATCCGCCTCGCTCCGGACGGCAATTGCCTCGCGCTCTCCGTCACAGACAGCGGCATCGGCATTTCCGCCTCCGATCTCGGCCGGCTCGGCGATCCTTTCTTCCAGGCCAGCGCCAGCCATGACCGCGCCTATGAAGGCACCGGCCTCGGCCTCTCCGTGGTGCGCGGCCTCGTCGGCCTGCACGGCGGAACCATTGCGGTGGAAAGCGCGCCGCGCAGCGGCACCAGCGTCACCGTGCGCCTGCCGCTCGATTGCCGTCCCTTTCAGAACAAAGCCCCCGCTCTCGCCAGGATCGAAACGATCGCCCGCCGCGGCGTCATCCGTCCCGCCGAGGAGCTCGAGGCCGCCGAAGACAGGGTGAAGAAAATTGCGTGAAGCTCTCGCCGGCGCCAATCATGATTTCCTGCTCCGCGACGAGGATCGCGGCGAAACGCGGCGCGGCCGCGGCTCCAAGGCCAGCGCCAAGGCCGAAAAAGGCCCGCTGACGAGACTGTTCGGCGGCCGCAGGCGCGGGATCGTCTTCCTCTGCCTCGCCGGCGTGACGGCGATCGGCGTGCCGTTGAACGCGCTCTATTTCCAGGACGGACGCCATCCGGCGCCGCTGTTCCGCTCCTTCGCGCCCGAGCCGCGCGCCGCCGCCGAGGCGCAGGCGCCGCTCCCGCCCGCACGCCCGCAGGCCGTGGCGGCCCCGGCGCAGCCCCCGGCGATCCAGCCCGCGCCGACGGCTCATGCCGCGGCCAAGCCCACAGCCAAGCCGGAGTCGACACAGGCCGAGAAACGCGACGCGATCGGCGCGCTGCTCGCGCCCAAGAAGGACGCCCATAAGACGGATGAGGCCGACAAAAATGTCCTGGCCGCCCAGCGCGCGCTCGCCAAGCTCGGCTATGCGCTGAACGCCGACGGCAGGATGGGCGGCGCGACCAAGCAGGCGATCGAGAAATTCGAGCGCGACAATCACCTCCCCGTCACCGGCGCAGTGACGCCGAAACTGCTGCACAAGCTGGAGCAGCCCCGAGCGCGCCTCGTCGCGCATTGACGGGGTCGTCGGTGAAAGCCCTGTCGTCGGTGAAGGCCCTTGCGCGGACGGCCTCGATCGGCTGAAAAGAACTCATGCGTCTGCGCTCCGACTTCTATGTCTCCGCTCTCATCCGCCGCGCCGAGACGGCCGGTTCCGTCGCCATGCTGCGCCGTCGCGGCTCCGAGGAGGCCGGCGCGATCTTCGTCAAGATCGATCGGCTGGACGGACGCGCGGCGCTGCTCGGCCCGGCGCCGCAGAGCTTCGACCTTCCCGAAGGCGTCGACCGCCTCTTCGCCCGGCTGCATTCGGAAGAATGGGTGACGCCGCTCGAGGCCGAGGAGCGCGCGCGCAAGGAAATCGCTTTCGACTCCGATCTCTGGCTGGTCGAGATCGAGGATCGCGAGGGCCGCGGCTTCGTCGATATCGCCGCTCGAGAGCAATAGAGCGATTCCAGCCGAAGTAGACCGCTTCATCGGCGCGCCGCGCCAGCAACTCGCCACCTAGCGCCTGTCATCGATTGGTAAGGCGCCCCACGGGCAGGCTTGCCGATTCCCAAGATCGAGTTTGCGTGATTCATAGGTGGTTGGCCGAATCGGTGGGGCCGACCGATGGTGCGACGTCACGCCTTGCGCAATGATCAATGGCTGCGCATCGAGAGTTTGCTTCCCGGGCGCGAGGGAACGGTCGGCGTGACCGCCAAGGACAACCGGCTTTTCGTCGAGGCGGTGCTGTATTGCTATCGCGCCGGCATACCCTGGCGCGATTTGCCGGAGCGCTTCGGTGATTTTCGCGTCGTGCACACGCGATTCAGCCGCTGGGTGTTTGATCTTTATCGCCGGGGTTCAGATTCGGCGACGTCGTGGCGGCCGATCGGATCAGCGCCTCCTCCGACACGGGACCGAGATTCGTCCCTCGATCGTGCCCCAGAGCGTGGTGTAGCTGGATCGAGGCGGACACCGGGATTTCCGGCTTTGGCCGGAATGTTCAGGCGGTCACGGCGGACAGCTTGACGATGGGATCATCGCTCAAAGGCGCGATCGTGGCCAGCGTCATGTAGCGACCGCGCTGCACGGCCCATTCATCGTTCGTCTCGAGCAGGATCGCGCCGACGAGACGGGTGATCGCGCCCTCGTTGGGAAAGATGCCGACGACCTCGGTGCGGCGTTTGATCTCGCCGTTCACCCGCTCGAGACCATTCGTCGAATAGATCTTCTGCCAATGGTCC
>NZ_WOVC01000118.1:0-655 GCF_011378635.1 Methylosinus sp. RM1 | reverse complement strand
GTGATGGAGAAGACGCGCAAGGCCGCGGTGATCGAGGCCGACATCGGCTGGTCGGACGTCGGCAATTGGCGCGCCGTATGGGAGCTGACCGAGCGCGACGCGCAGGGCAATTCGGTGCGCGGCAATGGCGTCGTGCGCGATTCGCGCAATGTGCATGTGCGCTCGGACGAGATGCTGACCACCGTCGTCGGCGTCGACGACGTCGTGGTGGTGACGACGCAGGACGCGGTGCTGGTGCTGGGTCACGAGCATGGCGACAATGTCAAGCAGCTCGTCGATCAATTGAAGAGCGAGAATCGCCGCGAGGCCGGCGAGCACAAGCGCATCTTCCGCCCCTGGGGCTTTTATCAATCGGTCGATTCGGGCGATCGGCATCAGGTGAAGCGCATTGTGGTGAAGCCCGGCGCGCGACTGTCGCTGCAAAAGCATTTTCACCGCGCCGAGCATTGGATCGTGGTGAAGGGCACGGCGGAAGTGGGCCGCGATCAGGAGACCTTGCTCGTGCATGAGAACGAGTCGGTCTATCTGCCGATCGGCTGCATTCACCGGCTGACCAATCCGGGCAAGATCGACCTCGAGATCATCGAGGTGCAGACCGGCTCCTATCTCGGCGAGGACGATATCGTCCGCCTGCAGGACGTCTATAATCGCGGCT
>NZ_WOVC01000018.1:0-79003 GCF_011378635.1 Methylosinus sp. RM1 | reverse complement strand
GACCGAGAAGCGCGGCGATCTCGACGTGCTGGCCAATGGCCTTCTGGAGTTCGAGACGCTGACCGGCGACGAGATGATCGGCCTGCTGCAGGGCAAGCGCCCGGTGCGCGAAGATGTGCCGCCCGCGGCCCCGCCGGCGCGCCCCTCGCCCGTGCCGACGGCCGGCGCGGCGCGTCCTTCGCCGGAGCCGGACGCCGGCGGGCTCGAGCCCAATCCGGTCTGACTGAAAACAAAAACCCCGTCGGTCTTCGGCGGGTTTTTTTTATGGGGGGGTCGATCGGCGCGACGCTCAGCGTCCGGCGGCGCGCAGCCCCGCTATGCAGCGCGCGAGATTGACGCGCGCCGTGGCGTCCCAAGCCGCGCGCGTCTCGGCGCGGCGAAAGACCGGCGCATCGCCACGCGCGAGCCCCTCCAGCATCTTCACTTGATTGGCGGCGAATTCGGCTTCCTCCACGCCTACCGATTCCGAGCGGATTTTCTGCGTATTGGCGGCGAAAATTTCCCAAGGCGCCGCGAGCGGGCTCAAATCGAGATCGACGAAGAGATCGAGATCGGCGGCGAAGCCGGGATAATGCTCGGTCGTCGCGCGCGCGCCCACATGATCGGATGTCGCCATGACGAGGTCTTCGACGGCCTGCGCCTCGCTCCCTTCGAGCGTCGTGTGGCGACGGAAGGCGGCGACGCTGTCGCGCACATTCTGCCGGTCGAGCCGCGTCTTGCCGTCAGGATCGCGCGCGAGATGGACGGCGTCGTGCCAGAAGATCGCCGCGGCGATCAAATCCGGCCGCGTCGCCAGCGCGCCGAAACGCTCGAGACCCGCCAGCAGCTCGTCGATATGCGCCCAACTGTGGTAGGAGCGATGCGGCTGCCGATAGGCCGAATCGAGCGCCGCGAAAGCGTCCGGCTCATACGCCGGCTCGATCCGTCCCCAATAGCGCAGCCTGCGCGCTTCCGCGCTTTCTTCCGTCACGCCCGTCATTTGCTATCCATCTTCCAAATGGGTCCGCCATCGGACTTTGCGGGCGGGGCCGCCTCGAAAGCCGCGAATCTCTGTTCCAACGCCAAATAGCAGCCAGTCCAATGCGGCTCGACGATGGCCGTCATGCGCGCCGCCGCGGCGCGGGCGCGGGTAAAATCCCATTCGGCGTGATAGCGCATCATCGTCCTATGCTCGTCACGCCAGGCGGCGAACGCCTCGCTCGCCGCAAAGGCCTCGTCTCCCGCCAGCGCATAGATGCGCGTCGGCGCCGATCGCCCGACCACCTGCGCCGCGCCGAGATCGAGCCAGGCGAAGCCGGCGGCGGCGTCGCGCAAATCGCCGGAAACCAGAATATCGACGCGGAACCATTTACATAGCCCTTCGAGCCGCGAGGTGAGATTCACGACATCGCCGAGGATCGAATAGTCGAAGCGTCGCGTCGAGCCCATATTGCCGACGCTGCAGGGCCCGAGATTGAGGCCTACGCCCATCGCCGCCTCGCGATAGTCGCGCCCCGCGTGCGCGGCCTCGGCGGCGCGCTCGGCGTTGAAGCGCGCCATGGCGGCGCGCATGTCGAGCGCGGCGCGGACGGCCTTGCGCGGATGGTCGGCGATGTCGAGCGGCGCATTCCAGAACGCCATGACGGCGTCGCCGATATATTTGTCGACCGTGCCCTCGCGATCGAGAATGGCGTCGGTCATCGGCGTCAGATAGGCGTTCATGAAATGCGTGAGCTCCTGCGCGGTGAGCCCTTCCGAAATGGTGGAGAAATCGCGCAGATCAGAGAACAGAACCGTCAGCTCGCGCGTCTCGCCGCCGAGCACCAGCCGCTCTGGATGCTCGACGAGGCCCTCGACGACGGCGGGCGCGATGAATTTTCCGAAAGCCATATGCACATGACGCCGCGCGGCTTGATCGTTGCGCCACAGCGCCACCGCGCCGACGCCATAGGCGAGCGCGGCCGAAAGGCTCGGAAAGGCGGCGTCGACGAGCAGGCCGGCGCGATCGAAGATCCAAAAGGATGCGGTGAACAGGGCCGCGATCAGGCCGATCGCGGCGAGCGCCGAAAACAGCGGCGCGACCAGCAGCAGCAGCGAAGCGACGAGGACGAAAGCGGCGCCGGCGACGACGAGCTCGAGGCCGGCCGCCCAATCCGGCCGTGACAGCAGCGCGCCGGAGAGCAGAGATTCGACGATCTGCGAATGGATCTCGACGCCCGGAATCGTCGGCTGCAGCGGCGTGGCGCGAATATCGCCCAATCCGATGGCCGTGGCGCCGATGAAGAGGATGCGCCCCTCTATCTCGTCTCGCGGCGCGCGGCCCTGGAGAACCGCCGTCGCCGAGAGCACGCGCTCGGGCGCTTCGGCGCCGTAGCGCGGACGAATGTCGGCCGCGGCGCCGACGGCGATCTCGAAGGCGCCGACCTTCACCGCATTGACGCCGGTCTGGCGCCCGAAGGCGGTCTCGCCGCTGGCGTTGGAGGAGCGAATGACCAGCGTCGAGGCGCCCTGGGCGAGGCGCAGCGCCTCCAGCGCCAGTGAGGGCGTGAGCCCGCCGGGGCCGGCGCCGAGCAGCGGAACGCGGCGCACGACGCCATCGCGATCGGGCGCCCAATTGGTCGCGCCGAGGCCGCGCGCCGCCTCCGCCAGCTCGGCGATCGGCGTGACGGCGGCGGGAAAGCGGCTCAGGAAAGACGTCGGGTCGTCGCCCGCTATGGCGAAGCCGGCCTTTGGCGGCGACGCGCTTTTCGGACCGGCGTTGGAGAGAGTGAGGCCGAGCGCCGCCGGCGCCGCCGCGATCGCGCGGGCGAACAGACGATCATTGGGAATGGCGTTGGCTGCGACCGCGGCGATCTCCGCCTTGGCGGGCCCGTCGGGCAATCGCCGAACGAAATGATCGAGGCTGGTCTGATCCTCTTCGGAGAAGATGATATCGAAGGCGATCGCCGCGGCGCCCGCCTCTGCCAGCTTGTCGACGAGCTCGGCGAGGCGCGTGCGCGGCCAGGGCCATTGGCCGAAGGCGGCGAGGCTCTCCTCGTCCACGGCGACGACCCGCACCGGAAGGCCCGGATCATAGGGCTGCGGGGCGAGACGCTGAAACGTGTCGAAGACGAAATTGCGCAGATCGTCCAGCGCCGGCGGCTGCAGCCGGCCGATCGCGAGCACGGCGAGAGCCGCAGTCGCGGTCGCGAGATAATAGGCCGGTCTGCGTCGCCGTGTGCGCTTCAATCACGCCTCCCATGCGCCGGCCGAGGGCGCGACTTGCGCTACGAGCGCTCTCGATTCGACGCGTTTCCAACGCCGAACCGATGTCCACTTCGGCCGGAAACGCTAGACCGAGCGGTCGATCGCGTCGACCGGAGCGGCCTTCTCACGCCGTCTCCGAAATTCCAGCGCCGCCGCCGCGCGCGCCGGGCGTGCGATAGGCCGCGAGACGCTCGACGAGGCCGAGAGCGGCCTCGAGCGCGCTCCCATCCAGCGGCGGCGGCCGGGAGCGCGGCGCGCCGCGCGGCGCGGAGAGAAAGCGGCGCAGAACCAGCAGCAGCTCGGCGGCGAGGCGCTGCGCGCCGAGGTCCAGCGCGCGGCGCAGGTCGGCGATGACGAGCTCGCGCACGAAATCCGCGCCGCGATCGCACAGCATCAGATAGCTTTCGTAGAGCGATTGGTACGAGGGCGAGGGGACGGCGCCGGCGATCGCCTCGTGCGGCTCCAGGCCGCAGAGCTCGGCGCAACGGGGAATCGAAATGAGCACGAAGGGCATTGCGGGCTCGTCCAGCCGGTTGGCCGCTCATCGCGAGCGGCGTCGCCACTCGAGAGCGCTACCGGCCGAAGGGGACGGCTCGGCGTCGGAAGCGCCTCGAAGCAAAAAGATTTAGCAGGCCCCCACGCGGCTGTTTGTGCGTCGGCGCACAGACGGCCGGCGCGGTCCCGGCGCGATTCATAGATCTTTTTCAGCCGGCCTGCTCCAGGCAGGCGGTCAGACGCTGCTCCAGCGTCGCGGGCCGCAGCAGCACCAGTCCGCCGCGGATTTTCTCGGCGAGGCCTTCGTGGATCATCGCCTGCACTTCGCGATTGACCTGCTCGCGCCGGCAGCCGATGCGGGCGGCGAGATCATGCTGCAGCGGCGGCGGCGAGATGATCGACTGGCCCTCATGCCCCTTGCGCGGCAGCGCGAGGCGCAGCAGCTCGGCGTAGAGCCGGTGGCGCAGATCGAGCACCGAGCGCTCGAACAGTCGCGCGTTGAGATCGCGAATGCGCTTCGTCAGCAGGCGCAGCACTTTCTCGCAGACGGCCGGCTGGGAGAAGAGCACATTTTTGAACACGCTCGACGGCATGATGCAGAGCTCGGATTTGGTCAGAGCCGACACATTGGCCGAGCGCTCCGCGCCGTCGATCGCCGCCATCTCGCCGAAAATCTGGCCGGGATGGAGGTCGCAGAGAATGACCTCCTTGCCCGCCGGCGTGCGGATGAGCACGCGCAGATCGCCGGAGACGATGAAATAGACGTCCGTCGAGCGATCGTCGTAATCGACGACGAGCTCATGCTCGTCGACGCGCCGCCAAATGCATTTGCGGGCGATCCGCTCCGCCTCGGCGGAGTCGAGCCCCTCGAAATATGCAATTCGCAACAAAGAATTCGACACGGTATCGCCCCGCCCAGAGCCATGAGCGCAGTTTGACGAGTATTTGATCGCGCGTCGAGCGGAAAGCGCTCAATGTTCGTGGACATAGTTTCCGGGCGCGGCGCAGAGCGGCGCGAAGCCCCGCGCCGGGGCCCCCATGGGCGGCGGCGAGACGCGCTCCGTCGAGCCGTGGGCGACGAGCCAATCGGCCCAGAGCGGCCACCAGGAGCCTTCTTCCCGCCGCGCCGCGGCCAGCCATTTGTCGGCGGAGACATAGTGACCGCCTGCCTGGCGCAGGCCCGTGTGATAGGAGCGGCCGTGATGGCCCGGCTCCGAGACGACGCCGGCGTTATGGCCGCCAGTGGTCAGCACGAAGGTCAGCTCGTCGTCGGTGAAGAGATGGACTTTGTACACAGAGCGCCAGGGAGCGATATGATCGGTCTCCGTGCCGACGACGAACATGGGCGCCGATATGTCCTTCAGCGCCACCACCTCGCCCTCCACGGCGTAGCGGCCGGCGGTGAGGCGATTCTCGAGGAACAGGCCGCGCAAATATTGTGAGTGCATTCGATAGGGCATTCGCGTCTGATCGGCGCTCCAGGCCATGAGATCATTGGGCTTTTGCCGCTCGCCGAGCAGATATTCGCGCACCGCCTTGGACCAGACCAGCTCATTGGAGCGCAGCGCCGCGAAGGCGCCCGCCATCTGCCGCGTGTCGAGCACGCCCTGGTCCCACATCATATCTTCGAGAAATGCGACCTGCGCCGCGTCGACGAAGAGCATCAGCTCGCCGGGCTCGCTGAAGTCGGTCTGCGCGGCGAGCAGGGTGAGGCTGGCGAAACGCTCGTCGTGATCGCGCGCCATCGCCGCCGCGGCGATGGAGAGCAGCGTGCCGCCGAGGCAATAGCCGCAGCCATGGATCTTGCGGCCTGGCAGCACGGCGCCGATTGCATTCAGCGCCGCGAGCACGCCGCAGACGCGGTAATCGTCGAAGGAGAGATCGCGATCTTCCGGCGTCGGATTGCGCCAGGAGATCATGAAGACGGAAAAGCCCTGCGAGACCAGATAGCGCACCAGCGAATTCTGCGGCTGCAGATCGAGCACGTAATATTTCATGATCCAGGCCGGGACGATCAATATCGGCTCGGCGTGGACGCTTCCCGTCGAGGGGCCGTATTGGATGAGCTCGATCAGCTCGTTGCGGAAGATCACCTCGCCCGGCGTCGCCGCCACATCGATTCCGACGCGAAAGCCATTGCCTCCATTGGGCGTGTTCAGAAGCGCGCGGGTGTAATCTTCGATGAAATTTTCCGCGCCGCGCAGGAGATTGGCGCCGCCTTCCTTCATCGTGCGGTCGATGACGGTCGGATTGAGCCAGAAGGCGTTGGAGGGCGAGAACAGCGCGAGCCATTGCTGCGCCATGAAGGCGACGCGGGCGGCGTCATTGGGCGTCATGCCGCGCGCCTCGCGCGTCGCCTGCCGCCACCAATGCTCGCTCGCGAGAAATCCCTGCTTCCAAAAGGCGAAAGGCGGCGCGTCCCAAGCGGGATCGTCGAAACGCTTGTCGAAAGGCGCGGGCGCGAAGGGCGCCGCGACGGTCTCGCCGCGCGCCGCATGAGCGACGAAGTGCGCGTATCTGGCGGCGTCCTGCATGGCGGCGAGCGACAATTCGATCTGCCGTCCCGGCGCGCGGGTCAGATGCGTCGCCCAATCGAGCCAGGCCGACATTTGCGCCAGCGGCGAGACGCCTTGCGTGAAGCGCGCCGCAAAGGCGCGGGCGGCGCGATCCAGCGTGTCGAAGGAGGGGATTTCGCCGCTACGGTCGATCTCCCGCGGCGTCGCTTCTGCGAGCGGCGGCGAAGTGACGGTGGGGGAGACGATGTTCATCCGCGGTCTCCTGTGGAGGTGAGGGCTAATGTCGACGCGAAATTCATGAAATGATCGTGACGGCGCGCGGCTCGGGCCCACAACGACGACGCTATGAGCTGCAGCTGTGAAATCTATACCGCGAGCCGGCGCCGCGCCATGCGCGTTCTGCCGCGGCAGATTGTGGCGCTGTCCATCGATCGGGAGAAGGAGCGCGAACCTCTCCTGGTTTCGCGATCGAACGGCGCGCATCCTTCTCCCACTTGTGGGAGAAGGTGGCCTCGCGAAGCGAGGTCGGATGAGGGTCGTTGCGATTTTCTGGATCGAGAGCGCCCCCTAAGGCGCCTGCAGCTCGTGCACGCTGAACAGCGCCTCCCCATCCGTCCACACGCGTCCGGGCTCCCAGCCGGCGTCGCTCGCCGTGACGCGGAACTCGTCCACGCCATATTTGTAGCAATCTTCCGTATGGATCGCTTCGCCGCGCGAGAAGGCGAAGTCGCGGCCGCCGATCTTCGCCGTCTGCCGTCGACGGCTGACGAGGCGCATTTCTATGCGGCCGGCGCGCGCGTCATAGATCGCCTGATGGCAAAAGCCCGAGAGATCGAAGCCGCCGCCGAGCTCGCGATTTATACGCGCCAATAGATTGAGGTTGAAGGCCGCCGTCACGCCATGCGCGTCGTTGTAGGCGGCGATGAGGCGCGACGGGTCCTTCTTCAGATCGACGCCGACGATGAGCCGCCCGCCCGGCCCGAGCAACACGCGCATGGCCAGCAGCAGAGCGCGCGCTTCGTCCGGCGCGAAATTGCCGATCGTCGAGCCGGGGAAGAAGCCGATGCGGCGGCGATCGGCGAGATCGGCGGGCAGCGGCGCCGGCCGCGAGAAATCGGCGACGATGGGGCAGACGCGCAAATGCGGGAAGCGCGCGGAAAGACGCGCGCGCGCTTTCTCCAGCGCGCTGGCGCAGACGTCGATCGGCGCATAGAGCGCGAGGCGCGGCGCGCGCTCGAGCAATATTTCGGTCTTGCGGCTGGAGCCGGAGCCGAACTCGACCAGCGCCGTATCCTCTGCGGCGCCGTCGAGCATCTCCTCGCCATGCGCGGCGAGAATGTCCGTCTCGACGCGGGTCGGATAATAATCGGGCAGACGCGTGATCTCGTCGAACAATTCGCTGCCCGCCGCATCGTAGAAATAGACGCAGGAGAGGCGTTTTTCGGCGCGCGAGAGACCGTCGAGCACATCGGCCGCGAAGCCGCGGCCCTTCGGCTCCGAAGGCGTCGCGCGATCGATATCATTGGTCATCGGCCGACATCCCTGGCGAGGCGCAGGCCGGCGAAGAGCCAGCGTTGGCGCGCATAGAGGAAGTTGCGATAGCTCGCGCGAATATGGCTCTGCGGCGTCGCGCAGCAGCCGCCACGCAGCACATGCTGGTCGCACATGAATTTGGCGTTGTATTCGCCTATGGCGCCGGCCGGCCGGCGATAGGCGGGGTAGGGGAGATAGGCGCTGCCGGTCCACTCCCACACATCGCCGAAGAGCTGGCGCGCATGGCCCTGGAATGTCTCCGCCGGCGGCAGGGGACGCAGTGCGTCGTCCTCGAGCAGATTGCCGGCGACCGGCTCCTGCTGCGCCACCGTCTCCCATTCGAATTCGGTGGGGAGGCGCGCGCCGGCCCAGCGAGCGAAGGCGTCCGCCTCGTAGAAGCTCACATGGACGACAGGCGCGGCGGGCTCCAGCGGCCGCAATCCTTCCAGCGTCATGGCGAGCCAGAGGCCGCCGCGCCGCTCCCAATAGGCCGGCGCCTCCCAGCCCTCGCGCTGGATCGTCGCCCAGCCGTCGAAGAGCCAGAAGGCGGGATCGCCATAGCCGCCATCCTCGACGAACTCCAGCCATTCGGCGTTGGTCACCGGCCGATCGGCGATCTCGAAAGGATGAATCAGCGCGTCGTGACGCGGCGTCTCATTGTCGAAAGCGAAATCTCGGTCGAAGGCGAAATGGTCGTCGGCGTCGCTTCCGATGCGCACGATTCCGCCGGCGTAGCCGATCCAGCGCAGCGGCTCCGGCGCGCCGCAAAGGCCGCGCGGCGGCGCGGCGCGATAGGCCGGCCGCAGCGGATTGGCGGCGAAGAGCGCGAGAATATCGCTGAGGATCAGTTCCTGATGCTGCTGCTCATGCTGCAGTCCGAGCTCCAGCAGCCGCGCCGCCTCGCTCTGCGGCGCGAGGCCCGAGTCGAAGAGCTGCTCCAGCGCCTCCTCGACATGGCGGCGATAGGCCATGACGCGCTCCAGCGAAGGCTGGCTCAGCAGGCCGCGCCGCGGCCGCGGCTGCCTGGCCCCGGCGCTCTCGTAATAGGAGTTGAAGCAATAGCCGAAAGCGGGATCGAAGAGGCGATAGCCGGGCAGAAAGCGCGCCAGCACGAAGGTCTCGAAGAACCAGCTCGTATGGGCGAGATGCCACTTCGTGGGGCTCGCCTCCTCGATCGCCTGCGCCGCCATATCCTCGGGGCCGAGTGGCGCGGCGAGCGCCAGAGTGCGCGCGCGCGTCGCGGCGAGCCGAGCGCGCAATGTCTCGGTCTCGAGGGGAGGGTCGCCATGTGGAGGCGAAGCGAAATCCGTTCGCGCCATCGGCCGCGTCGCCATCGGCTCTCATCCTGGGGCAAAGGTCGCGCCGTTTTCGGCGCCGTCGAACAGCGGGCCATATAGGCCGCGCCGATGCGTCGGCAATCGGCGACAGCCGCGCTCGCGGCGAGGCTCGTGCGAAGGCGCACAGCCGCTCTGGATGGCGCGTCCTATGCTTCCCTCACGCTCGACGAGACGAGAGCGCGAAGCGAAGGGATGGGGCCATGAAGACCGAAATCATGAACAGCGAGACGTCGATCGAGATCATCCGCCGCGCCGTGGACGCCAAGGGCAATCTGCCGGCCGCCGCGGCGAGCCTTTCCGCCGAGGCCGATCTCTACGCCGCCGGGCTCTCGCCCTTCTGCGCCGTGCAGGTGATGCTGTGGCTCGAAGCGACGCTGGACGTCGAGTTTCCGAAGCCCATGCTCGAGCGCCGCAGCATGGCCACCATGGCGACGACCGCCGCGCTCATCGGCGATCTGCTGGAGGCCGAGGCGCGCCCGCGGGCGGCGTGAGTCAGCGCACCACGACGCGGGCGCCTTTGGCGACGCGGCCATAGAGGTCGATCACATCCGCATTGAGCATTCGGATGCAGCCGGACGAGACCGCGCGGCCGATGCTCTCCGGCTCATTGGTTCCGTGAATGCGGAACAAAGTGTCCTTCTGCCCCTGGAACAGATAGAGCGCCCGCGCGCCGAGCGGATTTCTCAAGCCCCCGTCCATATGCTCCGGCAGATCGGGGCGGCGCTCCAGCATTTCCGGCGGCGGCGTCCAGCCCGGCCAGAAGGCTTTGCGGCCGATCTTCGCCTCGCCTTTCCAGGAGAATCCGGTGCGGCCGACGCCGATCGCATATTCGACCGCGCGGCCGTCCTCCAGCGAGAGATAGAGACGCCGCGCGCGCGTGTCGATCGTCAGCGTGCCCGGATCGCCGGCGGTCGGATCGGCGACGAAGCGGCGACGCGTCTGCCGCATGTCGACGTCGTCGTCATAGTCGATCGGCGTCGAATAATCGGGATCGGCGTCCGGCGGCAGGGCGGCGAGGCGCCGCCGCTCGAGCTCGTCCTCCTCCCGATGCGCCCGCTCCCGATGCGCCCGGTCGCGGACCCGCGGCGGATCGCGGCGCTCCTCGTCGAACGGCCAATTGGCGCGGGCGCGCGGGCGGCGCGGCTGCGGCTCGGCGTAGGGATCGTCGGCGGCGCCGCTCTGCGGGCCATAGCTCGACTCCGGCCAATAATAATATTGAGCGACCGCCGCGCCCGCATTCACGAGCAGAGCGGCGGCGGCGAGGACGAGACGCAGACGAAGCGACATGCCGATTTCCTAAAAAAGCGGAAACGCCTTTTGTCGAAGACGAAGACGGCGAAAAGTGGAACGAGGCCGCCACACTGTCTCGAGCATATGGAGCGCCGGCGCGGGCGTGACAGGGCGCGCGGTTCTATTCGGCGTCGGCCTGTCGTGACGGCTCGGCGGCGGCGAAGGCGGGGTGGGCGAGGCAATGCGCCTCCACGGCGAGAAGCTTCGGCAGCGCGTCCAGCGGCGTCGCAAAGCGCCGCGCCGCGAAGAGCTGCGGAACGAGGCAGACATCGGCGATCGTCGGCTGCGCGCCGAAGCAGAAGGGGCCGGGCTCGATCAGCCGCTCCACCGCCTCCAGCCCGCCTTTCAGGGCCCAATGATGGATCCAGGCGTCGACGCCGGATTCGTCCTGGCCGAGCTTTTCGCGCAAATAGTCGAGCACACGGCGATTGTTGAGCGGATGAATGTCGCAGGCGATGGCGAGAGCTACGCCGCGCGCCTTGGCCGCGAGCAGAGGGTCTTTCGGCGTCAGCAGCGGCCGCGGCGCGAGCGCGTCGAGATAGTCGATGATCGCCAAGGATTGGATGATGATCGTCCCGTCGTCGAGCTCCAGCGCCGGCGCGAGGCCTTGGGGATTCTTCGCGAGATATTCGGGCAGGCGCTGCTCGCCGCGCGCCAGATGCACGGGGATGCGCTCGACGTCCAAGCTTTTCAGCTCGATGGCGATGCGCACGCGATAGGCGGCCGAGGACCGAAAGTAATCATAGAGCTTCATTGCCGCCGCCTCCGCCGTCCGCCGGGACTTCAATCGGCGGCAGCGCGCAATATGTTGAAGGCGAGCGTCATTCGCAAGGAGGCCGCCATGTCGCCTTCTCCGTCGCCTTCGCCCGAAAATCCGATGGGGACAGATGGTTTCGAATTCGTCGAATTCGCCCATCCCGAGCCGGCGAAGCTCGCGGCTCTGCTCGAGCAAATGGGCTTCGCCGCCGTCGCGCGGCATCGCTCCAAGGATGTGACGCTCTATCGGCAGGGCGACGTGAATTACGTGCTCAACGCCGAGCCGGACAGTTTCGCTGCGGATTTCTCCCACGCGCATGGGCCTTGCGCCTGCGCCATGGGCTTTCGCGTGGCGGATGCGCGCCTTGCTTTCGAGCGCGCGCTCGCCTTGGGCGCGCGCGCGGCGGAGACGAAGATCGGGCCGATGGAATTGAAGATTCCGGCGCTCGTCGGCGTCGGCGGCGCGCTCATCTATCTCGTCGATCGCTATGGCGAGCGCGGCTCGATCTTCGACGTCGATTTTCGCTGGACCGGCGCGCGCGATCCGCATCCCGAAGGCGCCGGCCTCACGGTCATCGACCACCTCACCCATAATGTCTATCGCGGCCATATGGACGAATGGGCCGGGTGGTACGAGCGCTTCTTCGCCTTCCAGCAGATTCGCTATTTCGACATAGAGGGAAAGCTCACCGGCCTGCATTCGCGCGCCATGACCAGCCCCTGCGGGAAGATACGAATTCCGATCAACGAGAGCGTCGACGACAAGAGTCAGATCGAGGAATATCTCGTCGCTTATCGGGGGGAAGGCATTCAGCATGTCGCCTGCGCCTGCGACGACATCTATCGCACGGTGACGGCGCTGCGGGCGCGCGGGCTGCAATTCATGCCGGCGCCGCCGGACTCTTATTACGCGCGCGTCGACGAGCGGCTGCCGGGACATGGCGAAAATCTCGACGCGTTGCGCGAGCTCGGCATTCTGATCGACGGCGAAGGACGCAAGCTCTTGTTGCAGATTTTTTCGAAGACGGTGATCGGGCCGATTTTTTTCGAATTCATCCAGCGCAAGGGCGACGAGGGATTCGGCGAAGGAAATTTCCGCGCTCTGTTCCAGTCGATCGAGGACGATCAGGTGAAGCGCGGCGTGCTGCCTGCGGGAGCATGAGGGATGGAGATATCGCGAGACACTGCCGCCGTCCTGGCCGGGACAAGCCCGGCCAGGACGTCGCGGGCGCCCTCGAGGGGCGAGGGTGGGGCGCGCGCCGTCATCGGAGATTGAGCCATGACACTGCGTTACATGTCCGGCTTCGGCAATGAATTCGCCAGCGAGGCGCTGCCCGGCGCCCTGCCCGTGGGGCAGAATTCGCCGCAGCATTGTCCTTACGGGCTCTATGCGGAGCAATTGTCGGGTTCGCCCTTCACCGCGCCGCGCGGCGCCAATGCGCGGTCCTGGCTCTATCGCATTCGCCCTTCTGTGCGGCATGTCGGGCGTTTCGAGCGGCGCGATCTTCCCTTTTGGAAAAGCGCGCCGGCGCGCGACGAGAGCGATTTGCCGCTCGGACCCTATCGCTGGGGGCCGCCGACCATGCCGGATGACGCGCTCACTTTTCCGGCCGGCCTGCGCGTGATGACGACGGCGGGCGACGTCGATGCACGGAGCGGCATGGCGGCGGGGCTCTATTTCGTCACGCGCTCCATGGCCGAGGATTATTTCTACGACGCCGACGGCGAATTGCTCATTTTGCCGCAAGAGGGCGCGCTGCGCTTCGTCACAGAACTCGGCGCGATGGAGATTTCGCCGGGCGAGATCGGCGTCGTTCCGCGCGGCGTGAAATTCAAGGCGGAGCTGGTCGCCGGCCCGGCGCGCGGCTATGTCTGCGAGAATTACGGCGCGCCTTTCACTCTGCCCGATCGCGGGCCGATCGGCGCCAATTGTCTCGCCAATGCTCGCGATTTCGAGGCGCCGGTCGCCGCTTTCGAAGATATCGAGCGGCCTTGCCGGCTCACGGTGAAATGGGGCGGCAAATTCTTCGTCTGCGCGCTCGATCATTCGCCGCTGGACGTCGTCGCCTGGCACGGCAATTACGCGCCCTACAAATATGATCTTCGGCGCTTCTCGCCGGTCGGGGCGCTGCTCTTCGATCATCCCGATCCGTCGATCTTCTGCGTGCTGACGGCGCCGTCGGAGCGGAAAGGGACTCCCGATCTCGATTTTCTGATTTTTCCAGAGCGCTGGCTCGTCGCCGAACATACGTTTCGGCCGCCCTGGTTCCATATGAATGCGATGAGCGAATTCATGGGGCTCGTCTATGGGCGCTATGACGCCAAGCCGGACGGCTTTCTCCCCGGCGGCGTCTCGCTGCACGATTGCATGTTGCCGCACGGGCCCGACGCGGAGAGCTTCGAGCAGGCGACGCGGGCGACGCTGGCGCCGCAAAAGCTCGCGGGCACGCTCGCCTTCATGCTGGAGACGCGCCTGCCGCAGCATGTGACGCGCTACGCCGCTGCGCTCGAGACATTGCAGATCGACTATTCCGATTGCTGGGCGGGGCTCGCGCGCCGCTTTTGCGGGACGCGGTGAGGACAAAGATGAAGCTGGCTTCCTTGAAGCATGGGCGCGATGGAAAGCTCGTCGTCGTCTCGCGGGATTTGACGCGCGCCATAGAGGCGACGCAGGTCGCGCCGACCTTGCAGGCGGCGCTGGACGATTGGCCGCGCGCCGCGCCGCGCCTCGCCGAGGTCGCAGAGCGGCTGGAGGCGGGTCTGCTCCCCTCCTTTCGCTTTCGCGAGCATGATTGCGCCTCGCCGCTGCCGCGCGCCTATCAATGGGCCGACGGCTCGGCCTATGTGAATCACGTCGCGCTGGTGAGAAAGGCGCGCGGCGTCGAGATGCCGCCCTCGTTCTGGAGCGATCCGCTGATCTATCAGGGCGGCTCGGACGGGTTCGCGGGACCGCGCGATCCCATTCCCTATCTCGATGGGAAATTCGGCCTCGATCTCGAGGCGGAGGTCGCCGTCGTCACGGACGACGTTCCGCTCGGCCTCGCCGCCGAGGCGGCGCGCGCGCGAATCGCGCTCGTCATGCTGGCCAATGACGTGACCTTGCGCGGCCTCACCGCCAGCGAGCTCGCCAAGGGCTTCGGCTTTTTCCAGTCCAAGCCCGCCTCGGCCTTCTCGCCGGTCGCCGTGACGCCGGACGAGCTCGGCGCCGCGTGGGACGGCGCGCGCCTCTCCTTGCCGCTGCTCTCCTTCGTCGATGAGGCGCCGCTCGGGCGGCCGAACGCCGGCGTCGACATGACTTTCGATTTCGGCCGCCTCATCGCCCATGCCGCGCGTACGCGCGCGCTTTGCGCGGGCTCGATCATCGGCTCCGGCACTGTCTCCAATCGCGCCGCGGACGGCGGGCCGGGCCGGCCCGTCGCCGAGGGCGGCGTCGGCTATTCCTGCCTCGCCGAGCAGCGCGTCGTCGAGAGCCTCGGCGGCGAAGCGGCGCGCACGCGATTTTTGCAGCCGGGCGATCGCATTCGGATCGAGATGCGCGACGCGGCCGGCCATTCGATCTTCGGTGCGATCGAGCAGGAGGTGGTCGCGTCCCGAGCAGGCGAATGAGTGGCGAGGAAGGAAAGGCGGCCGGGCCAAGGGCGGCGCTCCCCCGGGGGGAGAGGGAGCGCCGCGCAGTGGCGGCCGACGAGAGAGCGAGGCGGCATGAACCCGGCAGTACCCGTCGAGGTCCGCTCGGCGCTCGCTCGAAAGGCGCAGGTCGTCGGAGGGAGGTCCGATCTCCGCCTTTTCCAAGTCGGTCGACAGATTCCGCGAGCCTCGCCGGCTCTGAACCGCCTCCCGTCGCCTTGGCCCGCCTCGTATCGGGGGAGATGTCACGCCTCGGGGAAAGGCGCGTCGAGGAGGACGCATGGGCGACATGGTTGCGGGGTCCGCCATCAAAAGACGGCGAGCGCTCGCGGAAGTCCGCTCGAATCGTCGCAGCTCTCGGGAGACAGAGAGCGACGATTCGCGTTCCTTGTTCCTGTGGCGAATGCGTTCCTGTGGCCTATGCGACGCCGGCGCGAGAGAACGCAGGACGAAGCGAGGAAGCTGCTTTAGGAGACAAGCCGAGCGCATATCGCGCCCGGGAGGGCCGCATCGATGTCAGACGAAGGCGGGCGGCGCTCGCGAGCGGAGATTGTCCGGGCTCTCATCGAGGTCCCGGCCGAGGCGAGAGGCGAAATCGAAGCGTGTGGAAATCTCGAAACGATAGACGATATGTGTAATCATCGCCGGGAGGGTCGGCGGCGCGCTGGCCACACAGGCGTCACAGCAGACGACGAAGGGCGTCTGCGGCGCGCTATGAGCCTTTTGGAAGTCCTGGCAGAAAGCGGCGCGATCCTGGAAGACGCCGACGCCCGCTCCGCCATGGCCGCGATGCGACGCGAAGCCCAGCGCGCCGACGATGATCGTCAGCGTATAGAGCCCCAGCGCAAGTCGCCGGAAGAAGAGCGAGCGTAACCTATCGGCCATGGTGAACGAGACTTGCATTCATCTTGGTGAGAGTCAAGGAGCGCCGCGCGCTTCAACGCGGCGTCACCAGGCGAATCCGCGAATCTCGAAGGAGCGCGCGATGGAGAGGCCGGCGGTGAACTGATTGCGCGAGCCGATGTCGTTGGGAATGGGGCTGGAGCCGACGCTGCCGGTCAGCCGCTGCAAGCCGCCGTAAATGGTGGCGTTGGCGTCCTTGCTGAAATCGTAGCGGAACGTGGCGAGGCCGCCGGCCGCGGTGAATCCGCCGTTCGCCTCATAGGGTTCGATTCGCCCATTGGCCAGGGATTCGAGCGGCGAGACCGAGAAATAGGCGTTCGCATAGCGATTGTCGCCGAGGCTGAGGCGCGGTCCGAAGGACAAGGACGCGCGGCCGTCGCCGCCAAAAATGTCCGCGCCGAGCGAAGCGACGAAGCCGTTGTGGCCGTCTATGCCCTGCCGCAGTTCCGCGCGCGTGCGGAAATGCTCGGTCTGATATTCGGCGAAGCCGCCGATCTCATGAGTGAGCTCGACCGTGCGCAGTCCGTAGAGACCATCGCGCTGGCCGCGCTTGAACACGAAATTGGCCACCGGGCCGGCGCGAAAGCCGTTGGAGTCGATGATGGCGAAGCCGAATCCGTCGTCGGGCGTCGAAAACAGCTCCGGCTCGCCGATGCGCCGGAAGCTGATCGACGGAAACGGGTAGGGACGCAGCTTGGCCGAGCCCGGAAAGCTCGGCGCGAGGGCGCCGATGGCGCGGACGGTCACGATCCATCCTTGTTCCGCCGCGGCGAATGTCGGGACGGGCGCCGGCGCCGGCGCTTCCTCGGCGCGCGCCGCAGTCTCCGCCTGTGCGAAAGACGCTGCGCCGGCGAGGCCGAGGCAGGCGAAAAGGCCGATCGTCGCGGCGCGGGGCAGTGGCATCTGCGGACCCTCGTTGCAGCGTAACCAATTCGTCATCTTTATCAGCCGGCGGACAGGACTGCCAAGTCCGTGGAGACGCGGCCCTTTTTTCGCCGCGATGCGTCCACTGCCGCGAGAGGGCGCGTTTCAGCGATAAATCCAGGCGTTGCGGGAGAGAACGCCCTCGCCGCCCATCAGCCGCACGCCTATGTCGCGCAGCGTCGCCATCGGCCCGGCGAAATGGCAATTGACGCCCTGTCGGCGCGAGGCGCGCTGAATGCGGATCGCCCGCTCGACGCGCGCCGACTGATAGGCCGCGAGCGCCGATTCGATCGCCGCTCCGCCATCCGCAAAGGCGCGGCCGAGCGCGGCGGCGTCCTCTATCGCCTGCGCAGCGCCTTGCGCGAGGAAGGGGACCATGGGATGAGCGGCGTCGCCGAGCAGCGCGACGCGGCCGCGGCCCCAGCGCGTGATCTCCGGCCGGGCGTAGAGCGGCCAGCGTCGCCATGTCGCGCCGGCCTCGAGCAGCGCGCGCAGATCGGGGCTCCAGCGCGCAAAACCCATGGCGCGGGCGAGCTCCTCGCCGGTCCGCATCTCGGCGGCGGGGCCGCGATCGGCGCGATCCTCGAGAATCGCGACCGCGCTGACGATGCTGGCGTCGCGCAGCGGATAATGAACGACATGCCCGCCCGGCCCGAGCCAGATATGGGTTTCCCGCTCGCGCAGAGCGGAGGGCGCCGAATCGATCGGCATGAGCGTCCGCCAAGCGGTGAGCCCGACGGGACGGGGCGTGTCGCCAGCGACGAGGTCCAGCGCGTCGCGAATCGTGGAACGCAGCCCGTCGGCGCCGATCAGCGCCTCGGCCTCAAGCCGCTCCTCGCCGATGGTGAGCCGAATCCCGTCCGGCGTCTCGGTGAAACCGTCGCAGCGCGCGGCGGCGCGCGTCTCGACGCCGAGACGGCGCGCCTCGTCGAGCAGCGCCTTCTGCAAATCGGCGCGATGGAAGACGCGAAAGGGCGCGCCCCAGCGGTCGCGCGCCTCGGCGAGCGGCAGGCGCGCCAGCACGGCGCCATCGGCGGCGCGGCGAATATTGAGGGCGCGGGGCTCGAGGGCGACGGCGTCCAACGCCGGCCTCATGCCGAATTCATGCAGGATGCGCCCGGCGTTGGGCGAGATTTGCAGCCCGGCGCCCACTTCCTCTATGCGCTCGGCGCGCTCCAGAACGAGCGTCCGCCGGCCGGCGCGCGCTAGCGCGATCGCCGCGGCGAGCCCGCCTATGCCGGCGCCGACAACGACGAAAGGAGCGCCCATTCGCGCGGCGTCAGGCGGTCGGGTCGAGGACGGTTTCGGAGTGATAGACGCATTCGGCCGGATCGGCCGCGCCATGGCCGAGGGCGGCGTCGAACACATAATGCGTCGAGCAATAGGGGCAGACCGCCTCGTCCGCCGCGCCCATGTCGATGAAGACATGCGGATGGTCGAAGGGCGGCAGCGCGCCAATGCACATGAATTCTTTGGAGCCGACCTTGATCTTGGCGACGCCCGGCTGATTGTGGAAATGCGGTGTGGTGTCGTGCGACATGGCGGGAAGTCCCTCGAGCGGTCAGTTGGCTGCGCGAAGCTATATTGGAGCCGGGGCGGTTTGGGTAGGGGGAGGGGCGCAGTGACGCGGGTGGTTCTCCAGGCGGAGGCCGGCCGCGCGCCTCGGCCGGCCGCTCATTTCAACGCCAGCGCAATGGCCGAAGATTCGCGCGGCGGCTTCGCCCGCGCGGCGAAACGGCGATGCAGATAGGTCGTGATCGGCTTTTCGACGAAGCGATAAACCGCGACCGCGAAAACGATGGAGGCGAACAAGGCGGCGAGAATCAGGAAATCCGCCGGCGCCCGATCGCCGATCGCCACGACCCAGAGGTTGCGCAGCGGGCGAACGATGAAAGTATGCGTGAGATAGAGGCTGTAGGAGGCATCGCCCAAATAGGTGAGCCACCGCATCGCGGAAGTCTCTCGCAGAGCGGGGCCGAGCGTCGCGCCGCCGACGATCAGCGCCGCGGGAATTCCCGAGGTCAGGAAAGTCGGTCCTTTCATTTCGAGCGCGAGCAGCCCCAGGCCGAGCGTGATGGCGGCCAGACGCATGACGTTGGAAATGCGCAGGCCATGCTCGAAGGCGAGGCCGAGATAGACGCCGAACAGAAATTCCAGCAGCAGGCCGTCGGTCCAGGTGAAGAGGATCGGCGAGGCCGAAGTGAGATTGCGGCCGAGCGCGACCAGCAGGCAGAAGCTCCCCGAAAGCGCGAGCACGCCGAGGCGGCGCGGCAGGAAGGTCGCGAGCGCGAAGGCGGCGTAGAAGAACATTTCGGTGTCGAGCGTCCATCCCTGGCCGACGATCGGGCGCAGATCGCCTTCCGAGCGCAGCACGGGGATGAAGGCGTAGGATTTCAGCACATAGGCCAGGCGATCGCTGGTTATGTCGAGCGAATGCGGAAAGATGAGAAGCAGAACGACGGCGACCGTCGTGACGATCCAGTAGAGCGGCGCGATGCGCAGCAGCCGACGCCAGATAAACTTGCGCCACGCGCCCGGCGAACCGAAATCGCGCGTCGTGTAGATCATGATGAACCCGGACACGACGAAAAAAATATGGATGCCGAACCACCAGAAGGAGACGCCGAGAAAATCGGCGTGAGCGGCGCCGTATTGTTCCCGGACCGAATTGGCGTAATAGCCGGCGTGATGCAGAACGACCATCGCGGCCGCTATGGCGCGCAGCCATTGGATTGCGACGAGGTGGGCGTTTTTCTCGACGACAGCAGCCATTTCATACCCGGGTTGTGTCTCGTTTTGACGCGATTGTTGCGTCGCAGCGAGGCGATGGCGAATTTCCTCCCCGGGTTAGGAAGTTTTGTGCCGCGCGAAAGGAAAGGCTCCCGCCCCGGGACGAGCGGGCGGCGCGCACCGGATGTTTCGGCGAAAAAAGGCCCGAGCGCAGGCGTGGCTCAGCGCGATGAAAAGCGACGTTTTCGCCTCACGCCCGCACCCGCACATACTCCCCCGGCGCGTCGCACAGCGGCTTCAGCTTCCCGTCGCCGGGGATGCGCGCGGGCACGCGCTGCGGCGCTTGCGCGGTGATCCAGGCGAGCCAGTCGCCCCACCAGGAGCCCTTGTTTTCATGGGCGGTCTTCGCCCAATCCTCATAGACGCCCACGGGCGGGCCGCCGGTCCAATATTGATATTTGTTCTTGGCCGGCGGATTGACGACGCCCGCTATATGGCCGGCGCCGGCGAGCACATAGCGCACCTCGCCGCCGAAATATTTCGCGCCCGTGAAGACGGAGCGCGCCGGCGCGATGTGATCTTCCTTCGCGGCGAGCTCATAGATCGGAATCTTCACCTTGCGGAGATTGAGCGTGACGCCGTCGATGACCATGCGGCCCTGCGACAGCGCATTCTCAATGTAGCAATAGCGCAGATAGAAGAGATGGTTCGCGCGCGGGATGCGCGTGCAGTCCGAGTTCCAGGTGAGGAGATCGAAAGCCGCCGGCTCGACGCCCTTCATGTAATTGTTGACGAAATAGGTCCAGAACAATTCATTCGGACGCAGAAGATTGAAGGTCGTCGCCATTTTGACGCCTTCGAGATAGCCGGTGCGCGACATGGCTTCGTCGAGCGCGGCGAGGCGCGCCTCGTCGATGAACACCTGCATGTCGCCGGCGTCGGTGAAATCCACCTGCGTTGCCAGAAAGGTCACGCTGTCGATGCGATCGTCGCCCTTCTCGGCCAGATAGGCGAGCGTCGCGGCGAGCATCGTGCCGCCGACGCAATAGCCGGCCGCCGCCACATGTTTGGCGCCCGTCGCTTGCTGCACCGCGTCCAGCGCGGCGAGCACGCCTTCTTTCATGTAAGCGTCGAAACCCTTCTCCGCCTGGCTCTCGTCGGGATTGACCCAGGAGATGACGAAGACGGTGAGGCCCTGCGCCGTCGCCCAGCGCACGAAGCTCTTCTCGCGATTGAGATCGAGCACGTAGAATTTATTGATCCAGGGCGGCACGATCAGCAGCGGGCGCTCATAGACCGTCTCCGTCGACGGCGCATATTGGATGAGCTCCATCACCGGCGTGCGATACACCACCTTGCCGGGCGTCGTCGCCATATCGACGCCGAGCTCGAATTTGCTCTCGTCGCTCTGCCGCAGCTTCAACATGCCATGGCCGGCGGAGAGATCCTCGGTCAGCATCTTCATCCCGCGCACGAGATTTTCGCCGCGCGCGTCGAGCGTGGCGCGCAGCAGCTCGGGATTGGTGGCGACGAAATTGGAGGGCGACAGCGCGCTGGCGACGAGCCGTGTGTAGAAGCCGGCCTTCGCCTTCACCTGCGGGTCGAGCCCTTCTGTGCGCTCCACCGTCTCGCCGGCCCAGCGCGTCGTCAGCGCATAGGATTGGCGCAGCCAGTCGAAGAAGGGATTGTCGTTCCATTCCGGCGCGGAGAAGCGCTTGTCATTGGGGTCGGGCGGCACGATCGGCGGCGTGTCCTCGCCGGAGAAACGGCGCAGCGTCTGACTCCAGATATCGGTGAGGCCGGAGACGAGCGTCGCCTGAGCGGCGACCGCCTGCTCGGGCTTCGCCATCCAGCGTTCGGCGACGACGCCGAGCGTCTTCACCGCATCGGCGACATTGCTGGCGAGCTCGCTGCGCGTATCGCCGGGCTCCATGCCGCCAATGGCGGCGGCGAGCGCCTTGCGGCCCTGATCGACGAGCCGCGCCAGATTTTCCGCGAAAATCTCGAAATCATGGGCGTTGGGCGCAGCCGGCGCCGGGGCCGGGGGCCTTGTGCGGGGAGCCGGCTCCGGCTCTGGGGCGTGGGGGGCGAGCCGGTCGACGAGCAGCCGGCGCTGATCGGCGGATAACTCGTCTGCGGCGTTCGCCAGCAGGGTGGCCGCGGCGTCGAGCGCCTCGCGACGATCCGCCGCTTTCGGCGGAGCGGGTTTTTTGGAGTTTTTCTGCGGCGCGGGTTTGGTCCGCGTGTCGACGACCGGGCTCGCGACCTTTTTTTTTGCCGCGCCGGCGCCTTTCGCGGCGCCCTTGCTTTTGGGCGCGAGCGTCGGCGTTCGCTCGCCGGCCTCGGTGCGCCCCTTCGGCGCCCCGACGGGCGCGGCCTGAGGAGCGACACGAGGAGCGGCTTGGGCGGGGCTCTGGGCGGCGCCTTTGGGCTCCACGGCATGGAGCGGCGGCCGCCGTTTGGCTCCGGCTGGCGAACGTCTTTGTGCGGTCATCGGCTGTCCTGTCCTCGGCGGCTCCCCGGCCGGCCTCGTCGCTTCCTTAGAGCATATCCCGTGAAGGTTCGGAAACCGTCTCGCGCGGAGAAAAGCGCTTCCTCCAATACTTAAGCGCGGCGATGCGTCGCGGAAGGGCGCGCCCCCTTATCAAAGCCGTATTGTCGCTCTATGACGAAAGCCAGCTGTCCGGAGAAGCCGATGATTCCGCGTTTCGCGATCTGCCTGACCCTGTTCGCCGTCGTCGGAGGCGCGCGCGCGCAGGAGGCCGGATCGGAGACGGTGGGGCAATCGATTGGCAAATTCCTCGAAGGAATGGAAATGCGGCGCTCGGCGCCGGCGCCGGCCGAATTCGTCGAACGCTCGCGCAATGGCGCGACCGGCTACACGCCCTTCGCCGCGCCGAGGCCGGCGGCGGACGTCAAGACGGACGCCAAGAAGAGCGCCGCCCGCGCCGCCTCGCTCGAGAAAGAGCTGGCCGCCGCCGCGGCCGCCAATCGCGCCCGCGGCGCCCGCGTCAAAATTCCCGACGCGCCGAAAGAACGGCGCGCCGAGACGAAACGGCCCTAGCTCTTTCGAAAGGGTTTCGCGTCACAATCGTCCGTCGCGCCTCGAAATGGGCGCCGGCGGAGCTTTCAACGGAAATAGGCGATGTCGGACTTCTATCGCATCAAGCGGCTTCCCCCTTATGTTTTCGAGCAGGTCAATCGGCTCAAGGCCAAGGCGCGCGCCGGCGGCGCCGACATCATCGACCTCGGCATGGGCAATCCCGATCTGCCCGCGCCGCGCCATGTGATCGAGAAGCTGGTCGAGACGGCCGGCCGTCCGCGCACCGATCGCTATTCCGCCTCCAAAGGCATCGCCGGGCTGCGCCGCGCCCAGGCCGGCTATTACGAGCGCCGCTTCGGCGTGAAGCTCGATCCCGAGACGCAGGTGGTGGCGACGCTCGGCTCCAAGGAGGGCTTCGCCAATATGGCGCAGGCGATCACCGCGCCCGGCGATGTGATCCTCGCGCCCAACCCCTCCTATCCGATTCACGCCTTCGGCTTTCTGATGGCGGGCGGCGTCATCCGCTCCGTGCCGGCCGATCCGACGCCGGAACTCTTCCACGCGTTGGAGAAGGCGGTCGCGCATTCCATCCCTAAGCCCATCGCCATTGTCGTCTGCTATCCGGCCAATCCGACGGCGACGGTCGCCTCGCTCGATTTCTACAAGGATCTCGTCGCCTTCGCGAAGCGGCACGACATATTCGTGCTCTCCGACATCGCCTATGCCGAGGTCTATTTCGACGATAATCCGCCGCCGTCGATCCTGCAGGTCAATGGCGCGATGGACATAGCGGTGGAGTTCTCCTCGCTGTCGAAGACCTTCTCCATGGCCGGCTGGCGCATCGGCTTCGCCGTCGGCAACGAGCGGCTCTGCGCGGCGCTGGCGCGGGTGAAGAGCTACCTCGACTATGGCGCCTTCACGCCGGTGCAGGTGGCGGCGACCGCGGCGCTGAACGGGCCGGACGATTGCATCAAGGAGATGCGCGCCATCTATAAGAAGCGCCGCGACGTGATGGTGGAGAGCTTCGCGCAGGCCGGCTGGCCGATTCCGGCGCCTTCCGCCTCCATGTTCGTCTGGGCGCCGATCCCAGAGCGCTTTTCCGGCCTGACCAGCCTCGAATTTTCCAAGCTCCTCATCGAGAAGGCGGATGTCGCGGTCGCGCCGGGCGTCGGCTTCGGCGAGCATGGCGAGGGCTATCTGCGTCTCGCGCTGGTCGAGAACGAGCAGCGCATTCGCCAGGCGGCGCGCAATCTGCGCCGCTTCTTCGAGGGCGCGGAAACGACGCTGCACAATGTCGTGCCGCTGCAGGCGCGCGGCTGACGCGCGCGACCGCCGCAGCGAGGGGAGGGGAGGGCGACATGCGTTTCATTCTTGTGGCCAGCGTCAGCGCCGGCGTCCTCGCGGCGAGCGCGGCTTTCGCGCTGGATAAGCCGCAGGATAGGCAGATCGAGCGCGGCCGCGCGATCGCCAAGGCCAATTGCAGCCGCTGTCATGCGATTGGGGCGCAGGGAAAAAGCCCGAATCCGGCCTCGCCGCCCTTCCGCACGCTGACCAAGAAATATCCGCTCGAAAATCTCGAGGAGGCGTTGGCCGAAGGCATAGTCGTCGGCCATGGCGGGCTGGATATGCCGCGCTTCGAATTCTCGCCGGCGCAAATAGAGGCGCTGCTCGGCTATATTGCGTCGATCCAGCGTAAATGACGCCGCCGAGCGGTGCGCATGATTTCTTAATCGATCCCGCGTAATTTTGTCGCATGGAGGATCGGGCGCATGTGGCGGCATGTGCGCGAAGGCATGACGCCGCTCCTTCATTCCGGCGCCGATCCGGCTGTCTGCGGCCGCGGAGATTCTCCGCGGGCCGACGCCCGCTCTCTCCCATCACATCTTCGCCGCCAGGACTAAGATCGTCTCCGAGCGGCCATTCCATTCGAGGCACTGTCGATGCGCCTGTCCATTTCCCGCGCCGCGAGCCTGCTCGCCGCCGTCGCTTTTCTCGCTTTCCTCGCGACGGCCGGCGCCGGGCGCTACATTCTCGACGAGCTGCGCATCGGCGGAAGCGCCTATGAGAAAATCGGCGCGGGCAAGGATTTCAACGCCGACCTCCTGCCGCCTCCGCTCTTCCTCGTGGAAGCCTATCTCGACGCGGAGCTCGCCGCCTCCTTCAAGCTGGATGCGGCCGAGGCGAAATCGCGGCTGCGGACGCTGCGCGAGAAATTCGACGAGCGTCGCGGCTTCTGGTCCAAATCGACGCTTCTGCCCGCGAGCCTCGTCGCGCTCGCCAATGGACCCGCCGCCAAGGAGGCCGACGCCTTCTGGCGCGAGATCGATATTTTCCTCCCCGCGGTCGAGCGTGGCGACAGCGCCGCAGTCAGCGCGTCGCTGGCGCGTCTCGACGAGCGTTTTTCGGCGCATCGCGCGCTCGTCGAGCGGCAGGTCGACGAGGCGAACGGTTTTGCGGCGTCGATGGAGAGTAACGCGATCTCGCTGGTCGGGCGCTATGATCTCGCGAGCCTCGCGGCGACCTTCGCCACTCTCGTCATGCTCGCCGGCGCCTCGCTTCTGGCGCATCGGCGCGTCGTGAAGCCGATCGTCGCGCTCTCCGATTACTCTGCCAAGCTCGCGCGCGGCGACAAGCTCGGCCAGCCGCCCTTCGCGGGGCGCGACGATGAGATCGGCCGGCTGCGCGACGCCATCGCCGTGGTTCACGACAAGCTCGAGGAGGTGCGCCTCGCCGAGGCGCGCGCCGCCGAGCAGAACGCCGCCGCCGCCGCCAAGCTGGAAGAAAAAGCCGCCGGCGCCAAATGGTACATAGAGAATCGCGACTTCTTCTTCGCCGAATATACGGCCGCTATGGAGCGGCTCGCCGAGGGCGACCTCGAGGTCCGCCTCGAGAAGGAGTTCATCAAGGATTATGAGAAGCTCCGCGCGCGCTTCAACGCCGCAGCGGAGCGTATGCAGCAAACGCTGCGCGGCATTGTGACGACGAGCGGCGCGATCGGCTCCAGCACGCGCGAGATCGCCCGCGCGGCGGAAGATTTGTCGCAGCGCAATGAGCGGCAGGCGGCGACGCTGGCGCAGACGGCCGCGGCCGTCGGCCAGATCACCGACACGGTGCGCAAGGCGGCCGAGAGCGCAGTCGAAGCGCGCGAGATCGTCGGCGACGCCAAGACCGACGCCGTCAAGGGCGAGAAGATCGTCGGCGAGGCGATCGACGCCATGGGCGGCATAGAGAAGTCCTCCGAGCAGATCGGCCAGATCATCGGCGTCATCGACGAGATCGCCTTTCAGACCAATCTTCTCGCGCTCAACGCCGGCGTCGAGGCGGCGCGCGCGGGCGAAGCCGGCCGCGGTTTCGCCGTGGTGGCGACGGAGGTGCGTTCGCTGGCCCAGCGTTCGGCCGAGGCCGCCAAGGAGATCAAGGATCTGATCGCCGTCTCCAATGCGCGCGTGCAGGATGGCGTCGCGCTGGTGGCCGAGACCGGCGCCTCGCTTCATCGCATCGTCGAGCAGGTCAATCGCATCGATGTCGTCGTCACCGGCATAGCGTCGAGCGCGGAGACGCAATCGACCGGCCTGCGCGAGGTGAACACGGCGGTGCAGGAGATCGATCAGGTCACGCAGAAGAACGCGGCAATGTCTGAGGAGACCAATGCGGCGACCCGCTCGCTCGCCGAGGACAGCGCCGAGCTGGTTCAGCTCGTCTCGCGCTTCAAGATCGGCGCGATCGAAACGCGCGCGCCGTCGAGGCCCATGCTGAAACGCGTCGCGACCGCGCGTTCCGGCTCCGCCCTCCGCAAGGAGGCTGTGCAGGAGGAGGAATGGGCGGAGTTCTGAGCGCGGCGGGCGCGCGAAATAGCGAGCAGGGAGCGGGCCGCTCCCCGCTCACATCGCCCCCGACTCAGCGTCCGAAGCCGCCGCCGCCCCCGCCGAAGCCGCCCCCGCCATAGCCGCCGCCGAATCCGCCTCCGCCGCCCCGGCCGGGGAAGCCCCCGCCCGATTGCGGCGCCGGCGATTGCGATCCCCCGCTCGGCGCTTGCGCCCGCGCCAGCTCTTCCTGGAAGACGCGGCAGCTCTTCTTCCTGTCGTAGCGGGCGAAGAAGGGGCTCGGAAAGGCCAGAAACTCCGCGCGCGTCACGCGGCCCTTTCCGGCCATGTCGAAATAATCGAATGTGGCGGAGCGAAACACGACGCTCGCGCGGGGAATGATCTCGAAATCCTGTGCGTCGATGAATCCGCGCTTACGCTTGTCGGCGAGGCGGAACATGCGCTCGAGATATTGCTTCCATTGCTCGCAAGTATAGACGCCGCCGGCGCCGCCCCATTCGCTCGATGTGGCGAGCACGTCATCCGCCCCGCCGCCGCCTGTCGGCCCGCGCGGCGCGTCGATCGGAACGCCGCGCGGTCGATGCTGCTGCGCGAGCGCTGCGCTCGAAACCAAAGCCAATAGACCGGCCGCCAGCCGGACCGCCGCACGTCCCATGGGATGACCTCCAGTGTCTTCGTCGGTCGATCGCGCGCCGCGAGAGAGCCGACAGCTCTGCAATATCACGAAATCGCCGCGCCCGGTCTCTGCTCGATTTCCGCGGGCAGACGAAAGCCTCGCGTCGCGCTATAGACGCTCTGCCCGCCGGGACGGAGTCGCCGCGCCATGACGAAAATCCTTTCGCGCCTGCCGATTTTCCTTCTCTTCGGCCTCATCGGTCTCCTTCCCGCGCGAGGTCAGGAGCGCTCCATCGTTCCGCTGAATGTTATCCATGGCGCCGATGGCGGCGGGCGCGCCTATGTCACAATGCGTTTCGGCAATGTGATGGGGCCGATGCGGCTCGACACAGCCGCCTCCACCAGCCGCATCAAGCTCGCGCCCTGGAATGCCGGCTTTCCGGCGCTGGGCGCCAGCGTATCCACCAGCGCCTCGGGCGTCGCTTCCCGCTGCGAGGATGTGGAGGCGGCCAATGTCGAGCTGAAGGCCGCGCAGGGCAATAATATCGGCCGGGCCAAATATCGCGTCACCCGCTGCGCGACCTCGGACGGGGACGATCTGCTCGGGCTCGATTTCTTCCAAGGCGCGCGCTTCTCGCTCGATCTCGAGAGCGGCGAGATGGTCTTTTTCCCGCAGGGCGACGGCGCGGGCTGGCGGCCCTTCCGAAGGCTGTGGCCGGATCAAAAGCTCGTCGGCCTCGAGGCGCGCCTCGGCAAGACGGCGGCGCTCGGCCTCTTCGACACCGGGGCCGAAATCTCCGCCGTCGATCGCCGCTTTCTGGAACGGCACAGAGCGCTTTTCGTCCCGGTGAAGAAAAAGGCCAAGGTGAGCGAGGCCTCCGGCAAGAAGATCGACGCCAAAGTCTACAAGGCCAAGGAGATAGACATAGGCGCGGGACGCGTGCTGAAGGACGTCGTCTTCGTCTCCTATGATTTTGGGCCTTTGCGCGAGGCGCTCGGCGGCGAGGCGCCGATCATCCTCGGCTTCGATATATTGAGCCGGTTTCGTTGGGAGCTGGATTTCGGGGTGGGGGGGCCGCGGTGGAGGGTCGTGGGGAGGTAGGGGGCCAAGTATGGGCGGGTGCCCGCAAGACTTTGGTCCAATCGTGCCTCTTGGTCCATCGTCCGCCTATCGAGTTCCTTCCAAAGCTCCGAAGAACGGTTTAATACCGTTCGCGTAAGATGGAACACCGAACTCGGGATGGCAGATGATTTCAGGACTTGAATTGAAAGCCGGATCGACTCCTAACGCTTCGAGCTTAAAGATTCAGACGACCCCTATAACCATTTTTGTAGGGCCGAATAATTCGGGGAAGAGCCGCGTCCTGAATGAGATAGAGCAATTTTGCTCGACGGGCTCGATCTCTCAAGACAATGTCGTGTTAGCAGGGATGACGTTCTTTCCAATTGAGGCTGAACGAATAGAGAAACTGATCGCAGAAATCACTGTAAAACCGATCCAAGGTGAAAATATTCCGATCGGTCATGTGATCGTCGGCGGCAAAAGAGGGCGACAAAGTGTTAATTGTGAGCAGCTAAAAGAATGGATGCTCGCACCGGAAAATAACAAGCGTCCGTTCTGTAATTCCTTCCTTCGCCATACACTATTGAAACTTAACGGCCCGAACCGAATCAATCTCGTGAGCGAGCAGGCTACGCAAGATCTGCAGGGGACACAGCACCAAACGCTAGGTCTCCTGTTCACAGATGACACGAAGCGTTCCGAGGTAAGACGGATCGTATATGAAGCTTTTGGTATATACCTAGTCGTCGACCCAACAAACTTGGGCCACCTGCGGATAAGGCTATCTACTCGCGCTCCATCCAACGCGGCCGAAGAGCGTGGTATTGATCAGGTTGCAGTCAAATTCCACTCTGAAGCAAATTTGATCGCTGAGGCAAGTGACGGAGTAAAGGCATTTACCGGAATTATTGCTGAGGTAGTTGCTGGCGACCCTTCTATTCTTCTTATTGACGAGCCAGAAGCGTTCCTTCATCCGTCGTTATCCTATAAGCTCGGGTTAGAGCTGTCAACTGCCGCAAATAAGTCAGATAAGAGGGTATTCGTTTCGACACACAGCGCAGCGTTTTTGATGGGGTGTATTCAGTCTGGTGCTCCGGTTAATATTGTGCGTCTGACCTATCGGGGCGGGGTCGCTACGGCTAGAGCACTTCCAAGCGCTGAAATTATAAGCCTTATGCGTAATCCGCTGCTGCGTTCAACTAACGTTCTTTCGGGTCTTTTCTATGAGTCCGTCATCGTTACAGAGTCGGATGCAGACAGAGCATTCTACCAGGAGGTCAACGAAAGACTGCTTCGGTCGAAACCCGAGTGGGGAATTCCAAACTGTTTGTTCCTCCACGCGCAAAACAAGCAGACCATTCCAACGATTATCAAGCCGCTGCGGAAGCTCGGCATTCCCGCGGCGGGCATCGTCGACGTGGATGTTCTGAAGGAAGGCGGTTCGGTTTGGACGGGATTGCTTGAGGTTGCGGGGATCCCTGACTTAGAACGCCAACCGCTTGCCACCACGCGCAGCGCCTTAAAGGCGGCCATGGACGCAACGGGGAAGGACATGAAACGAGACGGTGGTTTGGCGATATTGACTGGGTCGAACAAAGAAGCCGGCGAAAATCTCCTGAAGAAGCTTTCGGAATATGGGATGTTCGTTGTTCCTGGGGGCGAACTCGAATCGTGGCTTTCGGCTTTGGAATTGACGGGGCACGGCCCACAATGGTTGATCAAGATATTCGCGGCCATGGGAGAAGACCCGGATGCAGATAATTACCTGAAACCAGGTAGGGATGATGTATGGAAGTTCGTTTCTGAAATACGTGACTGGATGACAAACTCCCATAGGAAAGGAATTCCTTCTGAGTAAAACGAGATAGCAGTGGGCCAACGTCGGCTTGGAGTCACGGAACCGTTGGTCGACCCGATTCAAGTTCAGCAGCTCTGGGCCGCCACAATCTCCAACTTGTCGTCTGCTCCGCCCTTTGCGCCAGCCGCGGCTTTTCGCTAATAGACTGACGGAGCCGTCAGAGGAAAGAAATGTCCCAAATTCCCGACTTCAGCAAAATCGCCTTCGCTCCCGTCGCCGCGACCCCGGCCGAGGCCGCCGAGCCGCGCCGCTGGAGAACGCCTGAGGGCATAGAAGTCAAGAATTCCTACGGCCCGCAGGACATAGACGGGCTCTCTTTCATCGATGGATTCCCCGGCGTCGCGCCCTATGTGCGCGGGCCTTATCCGACCATGTATGTCGCCCAGCCCTGGACGATCCGCCAATATGCGGGCTTCTCAACGGCCGAGGACAGCAACGCCTTCTACCGCCGCAATCTCGCCGCCGGGCAGAAGGGCCTCTCCATCGCCTTCGATCTCGCCACCCATCGCGGCTATGACAGCGATCATCCGCGCGTCTCCGGCGACGTCGGCATGGCGGGCGTCGCCATCGATTCCATCTATGACATGCGCACGCTCTTCGACGGCATTCCGCTCGAGCAGATGAGCGTGTCGATGACGATGAACGGCGCCGTTCTGCCGGTTCTCGCGCTGTTCATCGTGGCGGGCGAGGAGCAGGGCGTGCCGCCGGCGCAGCTCACCGGCACGATTCAGAACGATATTTTAAAAGAATTCATGGTGCGCAACACCTATATCTACCCGCCGTTTCCGTCGATGCGCATCGTCTCGGACATATTCGCCTACACCAGCAGGAATATGCCGAAGTTCAACTCCATCTCCATCTCCGGCTATCACATGCAGGAGGCCGGCGCTTCCGCCGATCTGGAGCTCGGCTACACGCTCGCCGATGGCGTCGAATATGTGCGCGCCGGCGTCGCCGCGGGCCTCGATATCGACGCTTTCGCGCCGCGGCTCTCCTTCTTCTTCGCCATCGGCATGAATTTCTTCATGGAGGTGGCGAAGCTCCGCGCCGCGCGCCTCTTGTGGGCGCGGCTGATGAAGGACCTCGGCGCCAAGACCGAGAAGAGCATGACGTTGCGCACTCATTGCCAGACCTCCGGCTGGTCGCTCACCGCGCAAGATGTTTACGTCAACGCCATCCGCACCAGCGTCGAGGCGATGGCGGCGACTCAAGGGCATACGCAATCGCTGCACACCAATGCGCTGGACGAGGCGCTGGCGCTGCCGACCGACTTCTCCGCCCGCATCGCCCGCAACACCCAAATTGTTTTGCAGGAGGAGAGCGGCACCACGCGCATCATCGATCCTTGGGGCGGCTCCTTCTATGTGGAGAAGCTGACCGCCGAACTCGCCGAGGCGGCGTGGAAGCACATCGAGGAGATCGAGAGCCTCGGCGGCATGGCCAAGGCGATCGCCGCCGGCCTGCCCAAGCAGCGTATCGAGGAAGTCGCGGCGAAGACGCAGGCGCGCATCGACACGGGACAGCAGGTCGTCGTCGGCGTGAATAAGTTCCGCCCGGACAGCGACGTCGCGCCGGATGTGCTGAAGGTCGACAATTCCGCCGTGCGCGCCGCGCAGATCGCCAAGCTCCAGCGCCTGCGCGCCGAGCGTGACGAGGCGAAGACGCAAGCAGCGCTCGACGCTCTGACGGAAGGCGCCAAGGGCGACGGCAATCTGCTGGCGCTGGCGATCGAGGCCGCGCGCGCCAAGGCGAGCGTCGGCGAAATCTCCTTCGCGATGGAAAAGGTCTTCGACCGCCACAAGCCCAAGGCCAATGTCATTTCCGGCGTCTATGCGCGCGAGGCGGGCGCCGATTGCGACAAGGTCGCGCGCGTGCGCAGCATGACGGCGGCCTTCGCCGAGAACGACAAGCGCAAGCCGAAGATTCTCGTCGCCAAGCTCGGCCAGGACGGACATGATCGCGGCCAGAAGGTCATCGCTTCCGCCTTCACGGATTTGGGTTTCGAGGTCGTCATCGGCGATCTCTTCGCGACGCCGGAAGAAGTGGCGAAGCGCGCCGCGGAAGAACAAGTGCATATCGTCGGCGTGAACACGATGACCGCCGGCCATCTCGCTCTGACGCCGGAATTGCGCGACGCGCTGAAGGCGGCCGGGCGCGAGGAGGTGATGATGGTCGTCGGCGGCGTCATTCCCGAGCAGGATTTCCAGGCGCTCTACGACGCCGGCGCCGCGGCGATCTTCCCGCCCGGCACCAATATTCCGGAAGCCGCCGAGAAAGTGCTGCAAGAGCTGAACATCCGCCTCGGCTATGCGCAGCGGGAGACGGTTCGGCAGTAGGCTCGCATCGCGACAGCCTCGAAAGCTATCAGGCCGAGTTCGCCTCGGTCGTCGTCGCTGCGGCGCCCGGATCGCCGGGCTCTGTCTCCCAGGCGACGCCGGGAATGGCGACGATGCGCCAGCCGCGCTGGTCGAGCCTGCACACGATCGCCTGCCGCTCCTCCATATAGGCGAGCAGCCGCCGCGCCCGCCCGGGCGAGCGCGTGCCATAGGCGCTGGCGACATCGGCGTCGGACGGGCAGGGGCGGCGGTCGAAGGCCGCGCGCGCCAGCGACAGAAAAACGCCCTGCATATCCTCCGGCAGCGCGCCCGCCATTGCGAGCACCTCGGCCCAGGGCGAATCCTCGGATTCGGCTTCGGCGAGCTCGATGCCGGCATGGGCCACGGCGAGGCGACGGCGGAAGGCGGGCAGGCTCAAAGGCTCGCCGCCGATGCGGCGAATTCGGCAGCGCACCAGAAAATCCTGATAGAGCACGGCGATGGTGCGGAAATTGGCGTCGCTGTCGCTCAAAATCTCGCGCAGCGCCGAATCGATCGCGGCCTGACGCTGCTCGGGCGAGATGCTCGGCGGCGGCTCGGCGGCGGGCGGCGCCGGCGGCGCGCTGCGGGCGAGCCGCGCCAGCACATCGGCGGTCGGCGCGGGCGGCGGCGGCCGGCGCGGCGCCTCGAAGCGCGCTTCATTGGCGCCGGGCGTGAAAATGAGATGCGCGTCGTCGGCGCCGGCCTCCGGCAGCGGCAGCAGCCTGGGGCTGACATTGCGCGCGGAAGTCTCCACCGGGCCGATGCGCACGGGCAGCGGCCGGCGCGCCATGGCCGGACCGAGGGCGACGAAATTGCCGCTCTGCAAATCGCGGAACATTTCCGCCTGCCGTCGCTCCATGCCGAGCAGATCGGCGGCGCGCGCCATGTCAATGTCGAGAAAGGTACGTCCCATGAGAAAATTGGACGCTTCCGCCGCGACATTCTTGGCGAGCTTGGCGAGCCGCTGCGTGGCGATGACGCCGGCGAGGCCGCGCTTGCGGCCGCGACACATCAGATTGGTCATGGCGCCGAGCGAGGCCTTGCGCGCCTCGTCCGACACTTCGCCGGCGACGGCGGGCGCGAAGAGCTGCGCCTCGTCCACCACGACGAGCAGCGGATACCATTGGTCGCGCTCGGCGTCGAAGAGCCCGCCGAGAAAAGCGGCGGCGGCGTGCATCTGCTGCTCGGCGTCCAGCCCCTCGAGATCGAGCACCACGGAGACCCGGTGCTGCCGCGCCCGCGCGGCGATGCGCGTGAGATCGGCGATGCCGCAGCGGGCGTCCACCACCACATGGCCATAGCGCTCGGCCAGCGTGACGAAGTCGCCTTCTGGATCGATGATCGCCTGCTGCACCCAGGGCGCGCTCTGCTCCAGCAGGCGGCGCAGCAGATGCGATTTGCCGGAGCCGGAATTGCCCTGCACCAGAAGGCGCGTCGCCAGCAGCTCCTCGAGATCGAGCGTTGCGACGCCGCCATCGGCGCGGGTCCCGAGATCGATGGAAACCTTGGCGGGCGCCGTCATCGCGGCGCCGCTCCGGCCGTGAAGGAGGGAAAGATCATGGCGCAGAGTTAAACATCGATTCGCGCCGCCCGTTCAACCACACCGCGGCGCCTGTGGACAAGAGCGCTCGAAGGCGCCTGGATTTTGGCCTGTCGCTCGACAGGATCTCGACATATACTGTGAGTATATAGCTGAGGTCGACAAGGGGTCGCGATGCGCTGGCGTGAAGCGGGAGTTGTGCTCTGCCTGTCTTTTTCGACGATTGCCGCGCGCGGCGACGAGTCCGATCAGCGCGTCGCCGTCGCCATGACGGCGCCGGAGAAGGCTTTCGTTCTCGGCCAGATGCGCCTTTTCGTAAAGAGCGTCGAGCAGATCGTCTCGGCGCTCGCCGTGAGCGATAGAGTGACGGCCGCGGAGGCGGCCGCTGCGCGCGGCGCGCAGCGCTTTCAGGCGGAAAACGCCATGCCGCCTGCGCTCGGACCAAAATTTCCGGAGATATGGCGCAGCTTCGGCCAACCGATGCGCAAGGGCTTCGACGAATTGGCCAAGGGCCTCACGGAAGGCGAGAAAGAGACGCGCTCGCTCGCGCGTCTCGGCGAGCTGATGCGCAATTGCGTCGCCTGCCACGAATCCTATCGGATCGTCGACGCGCGCGACTGAGCGCGACGCATATCAGCGCTCGCGCATTTTGGCGAAGGCGGCTTTGCCGGCTTCGCTCATGTCCTGCCTCAGCCCGACGAACATTCCTTCGATCATCGTGGTGACCGCGCGCGGCGCCGTCTCCGGCTCGCCGGCGGAAAAGGGCGGCTCCGGCGCATATTGCGCCAATAGCTGCACGCCTTCCGCGTAAGTGCGGTCGCGCAGCTGCGCGACCAGAGCCAGCGAGAAATCGAGCCCGGCCGTCACGCCTTCCGCCGTTATGCGATTGCGATCCTGCACGACGCGGCCATTGGCGGGCGTCGCGCCGAAAATCGGCAGCAGCGGCTTCGTCACCCAATGCGAGGTCGCGCGATAGCCGTCGAGCAATCCCGCCGCGCCGAGCAGCATGGAGCCCGTGCAGACGGAGGTGACATGGCTCGCTCTGCGTCCCGCCTCGCGCAGAAAGGCAAGAGTCGCCTCGTCGCGCATGGCCGCGAGCGTGCCATTCGAGCCGCCGGGTGCGCAGAGAATGTCGATTTCTTTCACATCCTCGAAACACGCCGAGGGGGTGAAGACGAGGCCTGTGTCGCTGCGCACAGGCTCCTTCGTCTTGGCGACGATCTCGATCTTCGCGCCCATCAGATTGGCGAGCATATATTGCGGCCCCACCATGTCGAGCGCGGTGAAGCCGGGATAGATCACAAAGGCGATCTTCTCCTTGCCCATCCAATGCGCCGGCATGGAGGACATGTCGTGCGAGGATGCTGCGGCTCGCGCAGCGCTCGGGCGAAACGTGGGCGCGGCGCTCGCGAGCAATGCCGCGAAAGCCGCAATTCCTTCGCCGAAACGGCGTCGATCGATATGGCTGTCCATGTCGCTCATCGTCGCTCCTACATGCGCGCGGAGAGTGTGGCGAAGAAGGTTCGTCCTTCCGCCGCCGCGAGATTTCCCGAGAGATAGGGATAGGCGGTGAGATAGCGCCGATCGCCGAGATTCTTGGCGTTGAGCGCGAAGGTGAAATTCTCGTGCTTGTAAGTGAGCGCCGCGTCGAAGACGACATAGCCGCTGGTCATCCACGGCTTGCCGAGCTCGATCACTTGTCCAGAGGAGGCATAGAGGCCGGCGCCGAGCGACCATCCCGCGAGCGCGCCGGTGAAGGCGTAATTGCCCCACAGTCGTCCCGAATCCGCCGGCGCCAGATTGAGCGGCACATTCTGCAGCTTCGGATTCGCATTGCGCGAGATTTTCGCGTCGATATGGGCGTAGCTCGCGAGCACGGAAAATTCCGCGGTCGGCTGCCAGACGAGATCGGCCTCGAAGCCGGAGGAATGCCATTCGCCGGCCTGCGTCTGCGTGAGGCCGCCGGGCGCCGTCGTCGGCACATTGGTGCGCTTCAGATCGAAAAAAGCGAGCGTGCCGGAAAGGCCATAGAGTCCGTCGAGCTTGACACCCGCCTCGAATTGCTCGGAGCCTTCCGGCTTGGGCGCCGCGCCATTCGGACTGTTGAAGAAAGTGACGGCGCGCAGGCCCTGCGAATAGCTTCCATAGATCGACAGCCAATCGAGCAGATCATAGGTCGCGCCGGCGCGCGGCAGCACTTTGGTCTCGCTGGTGGAGAAAGTCTGCGGCGGCGAATAAGCGCCCTCATAGCTGTCGATGTCGATCATTGCGACGCGCAAGGCGCCGAGGAAATGCAGGCGATCGAAGATCGTCGACTGCAATTGCACAGTGGCGCCGGCGTTCTGATATTGATTATTGCTCCGATTGAACACCGTATAGCCGGACTGTCCGGGCAGCGGATAGGCGTAGAGCGGAAAGACGGGGGAGCGGAAATCCGTCGGCTGCGGAAAGCCGAACGCTCCGTAAATGCTCGAATCCGGTCCGGCGGCGTAGGAAGCGGCAAGCTGGCCGCGCTCCCAGACGCGATTGAAATCGCCGCCGACGAGCAGCCGGTTTTGCGTCGGCCCGGCGTCGAATTTGGCGACGACATTGGAGGTGATGGCGAATTCCTCGAGCTGCTGCGCGAGTATCGTGTTCAGCATGACGAATTGACTGGGCCCGCCATAGGCGCCGAAGAAAGGATCGACCGAATAATTCGGCTGATTGCCGCCGAAGGGAATCTGCGAAGGTTCGTACATTCGCGAAGATGTCCAGCGTGCGCTGGTGAAGGTCGAGAAAGTCTCGTCGAAACGATGATCGAAGCGAATGGTGACGCCGGAGGATTCCGTCGTCGCATCGGGAATTCGCGAATTGGCGAGGAAGCTCGTCGGCCGCAGCGAATAGAAAGAGCGGTCGATCGTCCCCGTCGCCGGCAGGCCGGGGTAATCGGGCTGGTCGCGCCGCGACACATGGCCTTGGATCGTCAGCGAGGTGTCTTCGTTGGGCGCGAATTTCAGCGTCGGATCGATCGAATAGCTGCGGCGATGCACGACGTCTATGTTGGAACGCGTCGATTCATATTGCGCCGTCACGCGGAACAGCACGCTCTTATCGGCGGTGAGCGGCTGATTGACGTCTATATAGGGGCTGACGAAACGATAGCCGCCGGCGCGCACGCCGGCTTCCGCGAAACGCTCCGCCGTCGGCATTCGCGACACGATATTGACGACGCCGCCGACGGGGCTCGCGCCGCCCTGGAACAAAATGCTCGCCGGGCCTTTGATCACCTCTATGCGCTCGACGTTGGCGAGAAGATCGCGCACGCCGAGATCGTAATAGTTCGGCAATCCGTCCACATAGCGCTCGGCGCGCATTCCGCGCAGGCTCGGCCCTATGCCGCCGGGATACCGCGGATCGATCGCAATCAGGCCCGAGACATTGCGGAACGCCTCGCTCTGCGAAACGGCCTGGCTGTCGTCGATGAGCTTGCGCGGAATCACCTCTATCGACAAAGGCAGCTCTTTGATCGGCGTCGGAAGGCGCGTCGCCGTCGCGGTCTCCGCCCGATATCCGCGCACCGGGCCGGCCGTGGTCTGCACTGTGGCCGGTCCCTGCCGCTCCGCTTCGGCGCTGCGTCTTTGCCGCGCCGCGTCTATGTCGATCGGCGGCAGCGCTTCCTGCGCGAGCGCCCCGCCGCCGAGAAGAACAATGGCCAACGCATTCGCGCCGACGCTTCGCAGAAGATCGCGATCGAGCATAGGGCCTCCTTTGTCGCTCAATTCGTCCCGAAGGACACGCCGCATCGCCGCCGGGCGTAGGAAGCCAACCTTTCATGGAGATAACATGGGCGGGCGAGGACGTCGATTTCCGCTCGCCGCCGCCGGTTGCCCTCGATGCGCGCTTTGTCCTATGCTCTGTGCCTTCGCGTGCGGCGGAGCGACGAAACAATGTCACGAATTTTCTTGCCGAGCGGCGCGTCTCCCGAGCGCGCGGCGAGCGAGGGCGCGCCCTGATGCGTGTGCTGCTCGTCGAGGACGAAGCGGAGATGGCCCATGCGCTCGCGCTGCGGCTCGGGCGTTCGGGCTTCATCGCCGATCATGTCGGCACTTTGGAGGATGCGCGCGAGGCGCTCGCCTGCCATCGCTATGGGCTCGCCATTCTCGATCGCCGTCTGCCGGATGGCGATGGTCTCGAGCTCCTGCCCGAATTGCGTCGTCTGCAGCCGGACGCACGCATTCTCATTCTCACCGCCTGCGAGGCGGTGAGCGAGCGCGTCAGCGGGCTCGACGCCGGCGCCGACGATTATCTCGCCAAGCCGGTGGACTTCGACGAATTGATGGCGCGCGTGCGCGCCTGCCTGCGCCGCGCCCTGGGCGCCGTCGCTCCGCCCGTCGTCATCGGCCGACTCTCCTTCGATCTCGCGGCGCGCGAAGTTTTCGTCGATGGCGCGCCCGCCGTGCTGCACCGGCGCGAGCTCGCTCTGCTGGAGACGCTCGTGCGCAGCGCCGGCCGCATCGTGCTGCGCGCGCGGCTCGTCGAGGAGGTCTATGGCTTCGACGACAATGTCGACGTCAATGCGCTGAACATTTTGGTGTCGCGCTTGCGCAAGCGGCTCGGCGATCTCGGCGCCGAGGTCGAGATTCATTCGGCGCGCGGCATCGGCTATATGTTGGCGAGAGCATCCTCGTGAGGCGCCGTCGCTCGCTCGCGCTGCGCTTGATCGTTTCTCTCGCGGTCGTACAGATGGTCGGCATTTTGCTTCTGGTGCCGATCACCGATTTTCTGATCTCCGCCTCCGGCCTCGCGCCGGGCTGGCAGGTCGCGCCCGACGATTGGGGCGAGCATCGCATCTATGGATTGGTCGCGCGCTCGGTGACGAAAACCGAGACCGGCGAGGCCATTCTCGCGCCGAGCGCTGCGCTGCGCGCCTATCGCGAGGTCAATCCGCAAGCGCGTTACGCCGCCTTCGATTGCAATGGCGCGGCGTTGAGCGGCTCGGCGCCGGAACTGGTCGAAGCGCTCGGCGGCCTCGATCGCATCGGCGCGACGACGCTGAAGTTCCGCATTCCGGGCGACGCCGATCCTCGCGCCCGTGGTTTTTTGCGGCGCGCGCCGGCGGCCGTCGGCGCCTGCGCGATCGCAGCCTATGATTATCGTTTCGCCTGGGACGATCTTTTTGCCGTGGCGGCCTTGTTCCTGACGCCGCACAGCGCCGCTGTCGTCGCGCCCGCCGTGCTCTGCGCGCTCGCCATCGCATGGATCGTCGTGCGGCGCGGTCTTTCGCCATTGCGCGCCGCCGCCGCCGATGTGGCGGGGATCGATGTGAACACGCTGCACAAGCGCATCGAAGCCGATGACGCGCCGAAGGAGATCGCGCCCTTCATCGAAGCGGTCAATGACGCGCTGACGCGCCTCAATGCGGGAGTCGCGGCGCAGCGTCGCTTCACCGCCAATGCGGCGCATGAGCTGCGCACGCCGATCGCGATCATGCGCGCCCATGCGGACAATCCCGACGACGCTGCGTTTCGGCGCGATATGAAGCGCGACATTCGCCGCGTGCAGACGATCGTCGAGCAATTATTGGCGAGCGCGCGATTTTCGATGCGCGACGCTCGCGCCGATGTCGACATGGATCTCGGCGCCGTCGTTCTCGCAATGGTCGCCGATCATACGCCGCTCATCATCGAGAACGGCCGGCGCATCGAATTCGAGCCGCCACGCGAGCCGACGATCGTCACGGGCGACGGATGGGCGCTCGAATGCGTCGTCGCCAATCTTCTCGACAATGCGCTGCGCGCCGAACCGCGCGGCGGCCTCATATTGGTCCGCGCGTCGTCGACCGCGGTCGTCGAGGTCGTCGATCATGGCGCCGGCGTTCCGCGCGCCGATCGCGAGAAGATTTTCGAGCCGTTCTGGCGGCGCGACAATAAGAGCAATGGAATCGGCCTCGGTCTCGCCATTTCGAAGACGCTCGTCGAGCAGATGGGCGGATCGATCGGCGTGGACGAAACCAGCGGCGGCGGCGCCACCTTTCGCATCACGCTGCGCAGAAGAGCCGCCCAGAGCAGCGAGGCGCCCGGCCGTCCGCTCGCGGACGTCGCCGACGCGAGGCGCCGATCCGAGGATGCGGCCTGAAATAGTCGGCCGGAGCTCGGCTGCGCGAAGAGGCGCGATCGAACGAGACGAGGAGGCTTGACGGCTCCAAAAATGTTCCATATATGTTCTGTTGTTCGGTAAATGTTCTTTGCGTCGGTAAACAAGTCCCCTCGAGTTGTAAGCGTCGCATCGAGGCTCGCGGTCGCGAGGCGCCCCAGTGTCGCGCATGGGCGTGTCGCGCCGCGAGCCGAAGCGACGCCGCGAGCCGGCGAAAGGCCGGCGGAGTAGGCCGGCAAGGAGATTGTCGCCATGGCGAGCTCGGCGAAACGTCTGATCGAAAAATCGGAAAAAAGCGACTGGCGCCAAGCGGCGCAGCTGAGCCGGGAGGCGATCGGCGCAGTGGTGAATTTCACCTCCGAGGAGCGGCCGATCGTCGATCCGGCGCGGCGGCGCGGGCGCGGCGCGCTCTCCAATGAGAGCGGCCGTTTCGAACGCGAGCGGCGCGTCGAGACCGATGACGGCTGGAGCGCGATCGAGGAGCTCGGCGAGTTCCGCACCAATGTCCATGCCGAGCGGGCGAAGACGATCATCACGCGCAACGACTCGCCGGATATTTCCTTCGATCGCTCCATCAATCCCTATCGCGGCTGCGAGCATGGCTGCGTCTATTGCTATGCGCGGCCGAGCCACGCCTATATGGGCCTCTCGCCGGGCCTCGATTTCGAGACGGAGATTTTCGTCAAGGAGGGCGCGGCGCAATTGCTGGAGCGCGAATTGTCGGCGCGCAATTATTCGCCGAAGACCATCGCTATCGGCGCCAACACCGATCCCTATCAGCCGCTCGAAAAGCGCTATCGCGTCACCCGCGGCCTGCTCGAAGTAGCGAGCCGCGCCGATCATCCGATCGGCATAGTGACGAAGAGCTCGCTGGTCGTTCGAGACATCGACATTCTCGCGCCCATGGCGCGCAAGGGCCTCGTCAAGGTCGCGATCTCGGTGACGACGCTCGATCCGGCGCTGGCGCGGGCGATGGAGCCGCGCGCCGCCTCGCCGGAGCGCCGCCTCGCCACGATCGAGCGGCTGGCCGAGGCCGGAATTCCGGTCGCGGTTCTGGTCGCGCCGATCATTCCAGCGGTCAATGACGCGGAGATCGAGACCATATTGACGCGCGCCCACGCCGCCGGCGCGCGCGAGGCCGGCTATGTGATGCTGCGCCTGCCGCTCGAGCTGCGGGAGCTGTTCAGCGAATGGCTCGTCACCCATTTCCCGGCCAAGGCCCGGCATGTGCTGTCGCTGGTGCGCTCGGCGCGCGACGGCAAGCTCTATGATCCCTCCTTCGACAAGCGCATGACGGGGGACGGCCCCTACGCATGGATGATCGGCCGCCGCTTCGAGCTCGCTTCGACGCGGCTCGGCTTCTCTCGCACGCGGCTGCGCGCCGATCTTTTTCGGCAGCCCAGCTGCGGGGCCGAGCAGCTCAGCCTTTTTTGACGGCCCGCTCGCCGATCGATTGCCTCGATCCCGCCGCTGTGTTTTTTTCAGCCGCCCCCTTTTCGACCGAGCCGAGCGCATATGCCCCCACATTTTCTCACCGAAACGCGCATTCTGCGCGACGGCGCTCGGCCGGTCGCCGGCGTCGACGAGGTCGGACGCGGCCCGCTCGCGGGACCGGTCGCGGCGGCGGCGGTGATTCTCGATCCACGCCGCCTGCCGGAGGGGATCGACGATTCGAAGGCGCTGTCGGCCAAGGCGCGGGAGGCGGCCTTCGAGCGCATCGCCGCGAGCGCGCTGGCGATCGGCGTCGCTTTCGCCAGCGTAGAGGAGATCGACCGGCTGAACATCCGCCGGGCGACGCTGCTCGCCATGGCGCGGGCGGTGGCGGCGCTGCATGTCACGCCCAATTACGTCCTCGTCGACGGCCGCGATTTGCCGAAGCTCGCTTGCCCGGGCGAGGCGATCGTCAAAGGAGACGCGCTGTCGCTTTCTATCGCGGCGGCGTCGATCGTCGCCAAAGTCGCGCGCGACCGCCAGATGCGCCGGCTCGCCGCGCTCTATCCCCATTACGGATTCGAGACCAACGCAGGCTATGGCACGGCGGAGCATCTCGCAGCCCTGCGCATACATGGCCCGACGCCCTTCCATCGCATGAGCTTCGCGCCGCTGCGGGAGCCGCGCCTCGGCGGCGCCGGCGTGTCATGATACTTCGTAAATAACTGGTGAACTTGCGATTTCTTAACGAAGGCGTGCGGAAAAGAGACAGCCGCGCACGGGCTCTCTAAACCCGGCTTTTACCGCGATCGGGCATTGTTCGCAGCGTTGGTTGCGTAGCCGGTGATTGTCCATGAGTAGCGCGCGCGTCGGGGCGGCCCGCCCCAAGTCCCAGATAAAGGTCTCGCGTACTGGGATGTCGAATTTCGGGTCGCCTCGCGCGCCGAAGCGCGCGATGTCGCGTAACGAGGTGGTCGTCGGCGACAGCGTCGAGGCGATGCTCGGCCTGCCGGAGGCGAGCGTCGATCTCGTCTTCGCCGACCCGCCCTATAATCTCCAGCTCGCCAGCCGGCTCACCCGGCCGGATCAGAGCGTCGTCGACGCGGTCGACGACGATTGGGACAAATTCGCCGATTTCGCCGCCTATGACGCCTTCACCCGCGACTGGCTGGCGGCGGCGCGGTGGGCGATGAAGCCGAGCGCCACTATTTTCGTCATCGGCTCCTATCACAATATATTCCGCGTCGGCGCGATCATGCAGGACCTCGGGTTCTGGATATTGAACGACATCGTCTGGCGGAAGAACAATCCCATGCCCAATTTCCGCGGCCGTCGCTTCACCAATGCGCATGAGACGCTGATCTGGGCGGCGCGCGACGCTTCGGCGCGCAATTACACCTTCCATTACGAGGCGCTGAAGGCCGGCAACGAGGATTGCCAGATGCGCTCGGACTGGCTGCTGCCCATCTGCTCGGGCGGAGAACGCCTCAAGGATTCGGCCGGCCGCAAGACGCATCCGACGCAAAAGCCCGAGGCTCTCCTCGCCCGGATCATGCTCGCCGCTTCCAATCCCGGCGATCTCGTGCTCGATCCCTTCTTCGGCTCCGGCACGACCGGGGCGGTCGCTCGGCTGCTCGGCCGCGATTATCTCGGCATAGAGCGCGAGCAGACCTATGCCGAGGCGGCGCGGGCGCGAATTGCGGCGATCACGCCGCTTCCGGCCGAGGCGGTGGCGCCGGCGCCCTCCAAACGCAATGAGCCGCGCATCGCTTTCGCCAGCGTCGTCGAGGCGGGGCTCGTCGCCCCCGGCGTGACGCTCACCGACGCCAAGGGGCGCCACAAGGCCGTCGTGCGCGCCGACGGCGCTTTGGCGATCGGCCCGATCGTCGGCTCGATCCATAAGACCGGAGCGCTGGTTCAGGGCCTGCCGGCCTGCAACGGCTGGACCTTCTGGCATTTCGAATCCGGCGCCGGTCTCGCGCCGATCGACGAATTGCGCGCGGTGGCGCGCGCACGTCTGCGCGACGCCGCGGAATAGTCGCATCGCGGCGATGCGCGGACCAACGCCCGCAGCGGAGGTCACATGCGCCTCGGGAATATTTTCGTCGATCTGCCGGAAAAGGCGGAGCAGGAGCAGTTTCTGCCTTTGCTCGCCGCGCCGGGCGTCCGCCTCGAGCGAATCGTCTCCTTCGGCCAGGCCAGTCCGCCCGGCTTCTGGCACGATCAGGAGGAGGCCGAATGGGTGATCCTGCTCGCTGGCTCCGCCGGTCTTCGATTCGCCGATCGCGACGAGGTTCTGACCCTCGCGCCCGGCGATTATCTCGAAATCCCCGCGCATCGCCGCCATCGCGTCGAATGGACCGATGCGACGCTGCCGACCGTCTGGCTCGCCGCACATTTTCGCGCCGACGGCGCCTGAGCGCCCGACAAACGGTCGGAAACCGCCACTGTTATATACGCTACAATATAGGTGCGTCGCGTGATCGGGCGCTGTGAATTTTTTTATCATATTGAAAAATAATAATAATATATCCGCCTTAGCGCTGGCGCGCCGCTTGCTTCCGACTGCCCAGATCAGGAGTGAGCGATGCGCCCTCGACACGAAATTGCGACGCCGCGGCGGAAACGACCGCTGGCCGTCATTTTAGGAACGAATGAGATCGCCTCGGCGGTCGCCGTGCATATGAATCGGATCGGCTGGGCCTGCGTGCTCAGCCATGATGCGTTTCCGCCGGTCATCCGCCGCCAGATGGCGTTCAACGACTGCCTCTATGGCGAGCGCATCACGCTCGAAGAGGTAGAGGCCGAACGCGCCGATTCGACGATCGAACTCGTCGAAATTCTCGACTACACGACCAAGGTCGCCGTGACGCCGCTGCAGTTCCACGATCTCGTGGCCATTCGGACGGCCCATGCGCTGGTCGACGCGCGGATGCAGAAATATCGGGCCACGCCCGATCTGCGCCATTTGGCCAAAGTGGCGGTCGGCCTCGGGCCCAATTTCGCCGTCGGCCGCAATTGCGACATTGCGATCGAGACCAAGCCTGCGCAGGCGGGCCTCATTATCCAGGAGGGGGCCACCGAGCCGGCGGACCATGTCCCCAATCGTCTCGGCGATGTCGGCGAGGAGCGCTTCGCCTATTCCCAAAAGCCGGGCCTGTGGCATTCCGCCGTCGATATCGGCGTCCGCGTGTTCAAGGATTTCGTCGTCGGCCATTTGAACGGCGAGCCGGTGACCGCGCCGCTCGACGGCGTGCTGCGCGGCGTCGTCCGCGACGGGCTGCATATTCCCGCCGGGGTCAAATTGCTCGAGATCGATCCGCGCGGCCGCTCGGCCAAATGGACCGGCATAGACGAGCGTTCGGCGCTGGTCGCGAGCGGCGTCAGCCGGGCGATCCGCATCGAACTCGCCAAGCAGAATGCGACGCGGATCGAGGGGCCCTTCGTCGCCCACTGACAATCCTGTCCCGTATGTGACAGCGGCGTCGTATTTCAGCTATATTTTGTTCGATACAGATCGCGGCGTCTTAAGGAGGCCCGGGACGATGCGAACAGACGCGGATGCGCCGCAGGTCGGCGTGATTTTGAAGCTGCCCAATGGCGGAGTTCTCGCTCCGACGGACCTCGAACTGATCGACGCGTTGCGTAAGGAGCGATCGATCATCGGGGCGAGCCGCGCGCTCGGCGTGTCCTATCGCAAATGCTGGCTGTCGGTGGATGCGCTCAACCGCACTTTCGAAAGTCCGGTGGTGGCGACGTTTCCAGGACGACGCGAGGGCGGGGCGGAGATCACGCCCTTCGGCGAGCGGCTGGTGAGCGTCTATCGCTCGATCGAGCGCCATGCCGCCAATTCGGCCAAGCGCACCTTGGACGAGATCATCGGCGCGCTCGATTGGTCCTATCAGAAGACGGCCAGTGACGCGGAAACGGAGCCTCGTCGGGATCGAGCGTCCGGCCGCTGATCGCGACAGCCTTGATCATGGCCCAGGCCGAGAGTCCCTCGACCAGCGCCAGGCGCTCCACCGATTCATGGGTGATCAGCGCGTCTATGCGGGTGCCGCCGAGCGACAGGCTCGCGCGCGTGAAGGGCGGCGGCAGAAAATCCAGCTCGACGATCTCGGCCGGCAGGCGATTGAGGATGGAGACATCCATCGGCCGCGAAAGGGCGAGGGAGACGTCGAGGGCGTCGATCTCCACCTCGATCGCGGCTCCGACGGCGGCGTCGACCAAGGGCACGCGCAATTCGCCGCCGGCGAAAAACAGCGTGGAAAGGCCGACGTCCGGCTCGTGCCGCAGCACGCGCGCCGGGAAGATCGATACGTAATCGTGGGTCTGCGCAAAGAGCGGCGTCTTCTTGTCCAGCATGATCGCCGAACTAGCGAGAAATACGCCAATCTCATATTTTATGGGGGAAATGCGCGTTTTAGCGATGAAAATGCGCGATCCGGCGGCTTTTTCGCCGGGATACGGACGCCGCGCGGCGGCGTCCGTTTCGAATGCTCAGTTCGGATTGCGGGCGGCGATCGCCTCATATTCCACGCGCGTCAGGCGGAAATAGCCGCGGCCGCCGGCGCGCGTCTCGAATTTGGAGCCGGCGCGCTCGCACAGCAGCTTGAACCAGGCCTGCTTGTCGAGATGGGCGGGAAGGCCATTGATTTCCCAGACGGTCGTATCGGGGCGGAAACGCACCATGATTATAACGTTGTCGCCGACCGCGGTCGCGACGGAGACGTCCTTTTCCGCCGGCTCGGCAGCCGGGGGAACAATCGCGACATGGCCGACTTCCGTCGAGACCTCTGAAGAAACATTCGGTTGCACATCGTCCTCCATCTTCGCCGTGTTGCGCGGCGCTCTCTGTTTCCCGGGCTTCGACGGATCGGCGAGCCGACGTCTCGTTCCGAGGCGCTCCTTTCTATGCGAGCCGTATACCAGAATATATTGCAAAGCTTCCAAGCTGGCGCGTCTTCGCCTGCGGCATAAGGTCACCCTCGCTACGAGCCTCGCGAACGCCGACGTCGCGCGATCGGCGCCCTTTCCGCGCGAAGGGCCAGATTCTTGCTAGTCTCAAAAATCCGTATCACCTCAGCCGAAGTGAGCCGTCATGTCCGACAGACATTCCTGCGTTCTCGTTCTCGGCATCGGCGAAACGGCCTCAGCCATCGCGCGTGAGCTGTTCCTCGCCGATCATATCGTGGCTCTCCACGAGGCGGCGCCGCCGCCGGATCTCCGCCGCAAGATGACCTTCGCGGACGCCTGGTTCGACGGTTCCAGCGTGCTCGAGGGGGTGGAGGCGCGCCGCGCCGATCTCGTCGCCGAATTCATGCTCGGCCTGCGAAGCCGCATGTTCGTTCCGGTGCTGACGCATCCGCTCAATGAAATATTGGAGCGATGGCCCTGGGAAGTCGTCGTCGACGCCGAGATGACGCCGCGCAAGGAGCCGTTCTCCATCAAAAATCTCGCCGGCCTCACCATTGGCGTGGCCCCCGGATCGATCCCCGGCGAGAATTGCGATCTCGCAATAGACGGCTATGGCAAGGATCCCGGCGCGATAAGGCGCCCCGACGAGGGGCCCGGGCCGAGCTGCGAGGCGGACCCGCCGGACGCCGAGCCGGTGCGCGCGCCGATCGCCGGACTGTTCAAAATGTTCAAGGATATCGGCAATGTCGTCGAGGCCGGCGAAGCTTTCGGCGCGATCGACGGCGTTCCGGTTCCCGCTCCCTATGGCGGCCGCATTCGCGGCATCGTCAAGCAGGGCCGGGCGGTGGCCGTCGGCACGCCGCTCGCCGATATCGCCGCCTCCAGCGGGGCGCAGGTCGCCGGCATGAGCGCGCGCAATCGGCTCATCGCCCGCGGCGTTTCTTTCGCGATCGAGATGCAGGCGGAAGGTTGGACGCCCTTTTCCTGGGACGCTTTTCTCGAAGGCGGCGGCGGCCTCTCGATCTGAAGGCCGCGCCGGCGCGCTCGCCTCAGCGCGGCGGCAGCCGCGAGGGCTTGCCATCCGCGCCTGTGAAGGGAAACAGCCCGCCCTGGAAACATTGCGACATATGTGTCGCTTTGGCGACGGCCTGCTCCGCCTGCTCGGAGGGCAGGTTCTCGCGCACCGATTGCGTGAACAACTCCAGCCAGCGGGCGAAATGCTCGGGCTCGACCGGCAGATTTATGTGAACCGCGAAAGGATGGCCCTGATAGCGCTCGGTGCCGAGCAGCGATTTCGACCAGAAGGCGGCGATGACGTCGAGATGCTGGTCGAGCTCCGGGATCGCGCCGAAGATGGGGCCGAGCAGCGGATCGGCGAGGCCCTTGTCATAAAAGGAGCGAACGCAGGTTGCGATCGCGGCTTCGATCGCTGTGTGATCGGCGTCGGCGGTCGAGACGGTGGATGCTGACATGTCTGTCCTCCTGTTCCCTATGTGATACAGCAAGGCGGGCGCCGGCGCGCATCCGCTTCGGCGGCGCTAATCGGCGTTGTAGCGCACGGCTCCGAATTGCGAGACGTCATAGCCGCCGAGCTGCGCGGCGCGTTCCGAAAACGCCTCGCTCGCGCAAAAGCGCATGAGCGTCTGCCAGGGCGGATCGAAATAGGCCTTGCGCCAGACCACGAGATCGAAGCGCTCGACGATCTGCGGCGCGAAATCGAGGCCGAATTGGCGGGCGGAGGCCTCGAGGCCGAGGCCGATGTCGGCGCGGCCTGCGGCGATGGCCGAGGCGAGGTCGGTCTCCGAGCGCTCCACTGCGGGAACGAGTCGCAGGTGCTCGCGCTTCATTCCGGCGCGCTCGAGCAAGACGGAGAGGATGAGCTCGCTGCCGGCCTCCGGCTGGCGCGATTGAAAGGAGAGGTCGCGCGCGTCGGCGAGCTCGGCGATTCGTCGGGGAAGCCCCTTGCGATACATCAGCCCGCGGCGGCGCTTCGCCCATTCTATGACCACCACCGGCTCGCCGGCCAGTCGCTTGGCGGCGGTCTCGATATTCCAGCCGCCATCGTCTTCGGGAATATGCAGGCCGGCGGCGATGCAGCCGCCCGCAGCGGCGCGCTCCAGCCCGTCCAGCGCGCCATCCAGCAGGGCGGCGACGCCACAGCGCGATTCGCGCAACGCCCATTCGAGCAGCGGATCATGGCCGCCGGCGACGACGAGCGGACGCGTCGCGGCCTCGGCGCGCGCCATTCGGCCGCTCGCGCCCGCGGTCAGCCACTCTTCGATTTCCGCTCGTGGAAACAGCAGCTTCCCGGTAACGCGGCGGACCGGCAGCGCGCCTTCCGCGGCGAGATCATAGACCTTGCGCTCCTTGACGCGCAAAAGGGCGGCGAGTTCGCGCGTCGTGAGAAATTCAGACATTGTGTGTTTTTTCCCGAGATGCGGAAAAATAACATGTCATCCGGCCGCCGACAATCGCGCGAGCCGAGCCGCCGCGATCCGGCCTCCGATTCGAGCTGTCCGAGCGAAACGCAGGGCTTTGTGATCGAAGCCGCCGCCGCGCGAACGCCGCTCCCTCCGCCTGGTCCTCGCGATTCTGGATCTGCTTTTTCATGCGAAATTATGCAAAAGACTCTCCGTTAGGCAAAATATATGCATAACTACGGTCAGGCTCACACATCGGGCCGATCATCGGAGACGTTCTCATGGTCAAAATGGCAAGTCTGGCGCTCGTCGCCGCTTTTCTGTCGCTGAATATTCCGCAAGTCCGCGCCGAGGCTCCGGCGGCGAGCGCCGACAAGGCGAGCGGCGCCAAGACAGTCACCGTATTCGCCGCCGCGAGCTTGAAAAATGCGCTCGACGAGGCGGCCGCGACCTTCAAGAAGAAGACGGGCGTCGAAGTGTCGATCAGCTATGCGGCCTCTCTGCCGCTGGCCAAGCAGATCGAATCGGGCGCGCCGGCGGATATTTTCATCTCGGCCGATGTCGCTTCCGCCGATTATCTCTCCTCGCGCGGCCTGTTGAAGGAAGGCACGCGCACCAATCTCCTCGGCAACAGCCTCGTGCTGGTCGCGCCGAAGATCGCCAACATAAAGAAGCTCGCGCTGGACAAGGCCTCGCTGCTCGGCGCGCTCGGCGAAAGCGGCCGCATCACCACCGGCGACCCGGCCTCGGTGCCGGTCGGCAAATACGCCAAGGCGGCCTTGCAGCAGCTCAAGCTTTGGGAAGATCTCGAGCCGCGCTTCGCTTTTGCGGAGAATGTGCGCGCCGCTCTGCTCTTCGTCGCTCGCGACGAGGTTCCGCTCGGCATCGTCTATCTGACAGATGCGAATTCGGAGCCGAAGACCACGGTCGTCGCCACATTCCCGGCCTCGAGCCACCCGCCGATCGTCTATCCTTTCGCGATGACCGCCTCTTCGACGAGCGAATCCGCAGCGAAATTCTTCGCCTTTCTGAAGGGCCCGGAAGCCGCCGGTTCCTATAAGAAGCAGGGCTTCTCCGTTTTGCATTGACGCAAAAAAACAGGTCGAGGGCGTCATCGGCGCTTTCGCCTTTCCCTCGCCGCCGCCGCGAGGTTATCCTCGGGCGGCGAGGGACCCATGACCGTAGCGCAAGATTTCTTGTCGATTCGCCGGGGGGCGCCGTGTCGCCTCGATCGCGGCCGTCTCGCCGCTCTCGCCGAGCGGGCGCTCGCCGCCGCTCTGCGGGCGGGCGCCGCCTATGCCGACATACGCATCGGCGAAACGCGCCGCCAATTCGTCCAGGCCAAGGAGGAGCGGCTCGACGAGTTCTTCGAGAGCGCCGACCCGGGCTTCGGCCTGCGTGTGCTCGTCGACGGCTGCTGGGGCTTCTATGGCGCGCGCTCGCTGGAGCCGGCCGCCCTGGACGCCGCGGTGGAGCGCGCCATTCACAACGCCCGCGCCGTCGCGCCCATTCGCGTCGCGCCTGTGCGTCTCGAGGAGACGCAGCCGCATGTCGCCGAATGGATCATGCCGGTCGGCGTCGATCCTTTCGCGGTCGACGCTACGTCGAAGGTCGAGCGCCTCGTCGCCATCAACGCCGCAGCGCTGGCGGCGGGCGCGGATTATTGCGTCTCGTCCTTTTCTTTCGCCACCGAGGAGCGGCTCTTCGCCGACAGCCGCGGCAGCCGCATCTTCCAATCGCGCACGCGCACGCAGCCTTCTTTCGAGGTCACGCTGATCGACAAGGCCTCCGGCCGCTTCGCGACGCGCGAGAGCCTCGCGCCGGCGCGCGCCGCCGGCTGGGACTATGCGCTCTCTTGCGATCTTCTCGGCGAGGCGCGGCAGGCCGTCGAGGATGCGCGCCAAAAGCTCTACGCCAAGCCCGTCGAGGCGGGCGTGACGGATGTCGTCATCGACCCCACCAATCTCTGGCTCACCATTCACGAGACCGTCGGCCATTCCACCGAGCTCGATCGCGCGCTCGGCTGGGAGGCGAATTTCGCCGGCACCTCTTTCGTCAAGCCGCATATGCTGAACAATCTGCGCTTCGGCAGCGAGCTGATGACGATCAAAGCCGATCGCTCGCAGGAAGGCGGGCTCGCCAGCATCGCTTTCGACGATGATGGCGCGCCGCGCGAATGCGCCGAATTCGAGATCGTCTCCGAAGGCGTGTTCCGCAATTATCAAATGGCGATGGGCCAGGCGCATCTCATCGGCGCCGAGCGCTCCAATGGCTGCGCCTATGCGGACGACCCGACCGCCTTTCCCATTCAGCGAATGCCCAATATCTCGCTGGCGCCCAATCCTGAAGCCTGCGCGCTCGAGCAGCTGATCGGCGGCGTCGAGAAGGGGCTCTATATCGTCGGCGCGGGAAGCTGGAGCATCGATCAGCAGCGCGACAATTTCCAATTCGGCGGGCAGATGTTCTACGAGATAAGGGACGGAAAGCTCGGCGAGCCGGTGCGCGACGCCGCCTATCAGGGCCGCACGGTTTCGTTCTGGAATTCGCTCGACGGACTCGGCGACGCCTCCACCTATCGGCTCTGCGGCACGTTCACTTGCGGCAAGGCGGAGCCGATGCAGCTCGCGCCCGTGTCGCATGGCGCGCCGGCGGCGCGCTTCCGCGGCGTGACCGTGCTGAACACCGCGCGCGAAGGATGATTCCTCGCGCGTGGGGAGCCTGGCTTTAGAATTTGAACTTCACGCCTCCCGTGAACGCTCGCGGCTGTCCAGCCATTATGCCCGCGCCTTGCCCAGTCAGGAGGAAGGCCGCCGGCGTCTGAATGGTTGTCCCCGCGACGAGCGAATTCGTCATCACGAAGGAGCCTCCGACATAGGTCCGATCGAAAATGTTTTTGATGTCGAAGAACACCTCCATGTTTTTCACGAAGGAGTCGGCGATGTCGCGGTTGTAATGGAGATTGACGTTCACGACGCCGGAGCTCGGAATGCTGGTGAGATTGGCGTTGTCGATCGTGTAGGCCGAGCGGAACACATATTCGACATAGGCGCCGAGGCCTTTGAAATCGCCCGTCGGCTGATCATATCCGACGCGCGTTGTCAGCGTGTGCGGCGCGACATTGGGGATCTTATTGCCCGAACGATTGTAATAGACCTTGGTTTTGGGTTGGCCGGTGAGGAAGTTGATGTCTCCGGTCAGATAATCCTGAAAATCAGTGAAGATTTGATCGTTGAAGGTGTAAGCGGCGATGAGCCGCCAGCCGTCGAACGGACGCCAGTCCACATTGGCCTCGACGCCGCGATGGATCGAGGCCGGGACATTGGTCTGGAAGCTTACGAGACCGTTCGACTGCGTGAGGATCTCGTTGCGGAACCATTCGTGGAAGCCGGTCAGGCTCACCGTGACGTCGCGGCTCGGCGTCCAATCGACGCCGACGTCGACGCCCATGTTGGTTTGCGCCTGAAGCGATGAGTTATTGCCGGCGCCATTGGGCGTCGTGGTGAGGAACATGAAAGAGGGCGTGCCATAGCCGGCCGCGTAGCGCGCGCGGAACTGCCATTCCGGGCTGTGGCGGTAGGTGAGCGAGGCCTCCGGCGCCGTGTTCCAATAATCATTGTCGACGGCGAGAGCTTGCGGCGGCGAGGACCATGTTCCATTCGCCCCGTAATTATAGACGCTGTTGACGCCCCACACGCGATTCCAATTCGTGCTGAAGCCGACCGCCGCCGTGAGCGCCGGCGTCAGCGCGATCTCCTCGCGCGCTCTGAGGCTGATGTTCGACTGATAAGTGTCGATCTTGCCGACCTGCGCGCCGGTCGCGCCATAGTTCCAGACATTGGGAATCTGATTGTAGAGCGGGTTGGTGATTTTCACATTGTCGTAGAAGAAGCCGAGATAATGCGTCGCCGGCAGGCCGAACAAAACGCCGCGGCTCGTTATGTCGGTCGAGGCGCTGATGCCGACCGACGGCCCTCTTATGCCGATCGGCCCGCCTTGCGCGATCCTATTGGGCGGCCAGGTCCCGTTGATGAAATCGAAATAGTCGAAGGTGAATTGCGAGCGCCAGGTCGTAGCGTTGTCGAAATCATGCTCGTAGCGAAAGCCGGCGATCTCGCGCACGCCATGATAATGCGAGCCGAGCTGCCAGACACTCTGCCGCGTCGAGGCGGAGGAAATTCCATTGCCGGGAACGTTCAGATTATTGCACACCGCCGCATTGAGCGCGGTCGGGAATTGGCATCCGTAATTCTTGCCGAAGGGATTGAGGTAATAGGCGTTCTGCGACAGCCTGTTCATGAAGCTGGAGAAGCTGTCGTTGAAGCTGAATTTCAACGTGAAGCGGTCGTTCGGCGTCGGGGACCATTTCGCGAGAATTTTCGCCTGATCCATCTCATATCCATTGCGCGCCAGATAGCCGTCGCCGCGCGCGTCGGAGGCGAACAAGGAAATGTCGAAATCGCCCGCCTCCTTTGTGGAGAAGGCTTTGCCGGCGCGGATGTAATTGTTGATATAGCCGAAGCTTCCGAATTCTGATCCGGTCTCGAGACCGTCGATATCGGCGCCGGAGAAGGTGCGGAAATTCAGCGCGCCGCCGAAGGCGTAATTGCCGAACAGCGCGGAAGAGGGGCCGCGATAGACGTCGACGCCGCGAAAGGCGTGTGGATCGAGAATGTCGGAGCGACCCGTGCCGTCCGCGGTCACAATCGGAAAGCCGTCCTCATACATCATTATGTTGCGAACGCCGAGCGGATAGCCGACGCCATATCGGCTGCCGGAGCCACGAATGGAGATGTTCAGCTCGCGAGAGAGATTGCCGGACTGAACGGCGACGCCCGGACTATATTGCAGCATCTCCTGCAACGAATACATCGGCGTCGATTCGAGGAATTTGTGATCGACCTTCGTCACCGTCTGCCCGGGCGGATCGCGGTAGATCGGCTCCTTGGCGCGTTCGGCGTCGAAACCCGGCGCATTGGAGGAGCCGCTCGCGCGCTTTTGTTCGGCGCCTATGTCGATCGGCGGCAACTCGGCGCCGCTGGCGTCGGTCATGGTTCCGCGCGCGGCCTGCGCGAGGATGATGGAGACGGAGCGCCCGTTCTCCGACAGGCGATAGGAGAGGCCGCTGCCGGAGAGCAGCCGGTCGAGCCCTTCGCGCACCGAATAGGCGCCGGAAACGCCGCGCGTTTTCATGGCGTCGGTGAGGCGCACGTCGAAGACGATGTGCAGGCCGCTGCGATCGGCGAAAGAATTGAGAGCGGTCTCCATGGCTCCGGCGGGAATGCGGTAGTCGCGCAGCGTCCCGTCGCGCTCCTGCGGCGAGATGGAGGCCTGCGCGCTCGTCACCGGAGCCTCGGCCCCGAGCGTCATGGCGCTCAGCGCCAAGGCGATCGCCGTCGAACTCATATTCACGCCCTCGCCGACCGACTTCTTCCTCGCCATGGCCATTTCGTCCCGCCGTCGTAACGCCCGCCATAGAGTTCGGGCTCTCGGGAACAGGACGCGGCAGGCGGAAAAAGCGGAACCTCCTACGCTCGAAAAAATTCGCGCGCCGATCGAGCGTTCGAATTCAATACAGCAGGATCAGATAGCTGGTGACATGGATGGCGCGCAGGCCGAGCGACGCCTCTATCTCCGCCAAGGATTGCAGGGCGTTCTCCTGCGCGCCGAAGACGCCGGAGATGCGGCGGGCGCAGATCGCGCGGTCGACGCAATAAATATAGCCGCGATGATAGCGGCCGAGCGCCGCGAGCACATCGCCGAGCGGCTGCCGATTGACGATGAGCTTGCCGCGCCGCCAGGCGGTGGCCGTGTCGATTTCGACCGCCTCCGGCGCGCGCGCCGGCGCGTCGCGCTCGAAGGCGGTCTGCTGACCCTCTTCGACGATCATGGTCTTGCCGCCGTTGGCGACGCCGACGCGGTGCTCCGTCACAGTGACGCGCGCGCCGCTTTTTTCCAGCGCCACATCGAAGGCGGTGCCGAGCGCGGTCACGCGGCCGTCGCCGGCTTCGACCACGAATGGGCGCGAAGCGTCCGGCGCCACATCGAACCAGGCTTCGCCCGAGAGCAGCCGGAGCCGCCGCTCGCCAGCCGAATAGCGCGAAGCGATGGCGGAGCGCGAGTCGAGCAGCACATGCGAGCCGTCGTCCAGCGTCACCAGACGCTTCTCGCCGACGCCGGTGAAGTGGTCGGCTTCCAGCCGCAGGGCGATTTCATCGTAAGAGGCGAAGACCGCGACCGCCGCCGCGAAGGCGAGGGCCGCCGCCCGCATCCCGCGCGTGGCGCGCGGCGCCGGCGGCGTGCGGCGGGCGGGGCTCATGCCGGCGAGATGGCCGTACATATGGAGCACCTCGTCGAAGGCCGCGGCATTGGCCGGCGCGGCGCGCCAAGCCTCGAAGGCGGCCGTCTCCTGCGCCGAGAGCCTCCCCTCGCGCATGCGCACGAACCATTCGATCGCGGCGTCCCCGGCTTCGTCCGGCGCGGGTTCTCTCGCCTTATGCCCGGTCATCTCTCCATCCGTCCTCGAGGCGCCGCGCGCGACAGTATAGATGACGCGGCCCCGGCGCGAGGCGGAACCTCGAAACGGGAAAAAATCACTCGGCCTCGCTCCGCAGCGCGGCGCGGCAGGCGCGCAGCGCGAGGCTGACGTGCTTGCGCGCCATGCGGTCGGATATGTCCATCCGCCGCGCCACCTCGGCGAGCGGGACGTCATTATAGATGTGCAGATCGAAGGCCTCGCGACAGCGCGGCGGCAATGTCTCCATGGCCGCCTTCAGCAGCGCCGAGCGCCGCTCGTAGTCGAGCCGCTCCTCGATCGGCGTTTCCGGCGCCGGCGGATCGATCACATAGTCGCCGAATTGGAGGCAGCCCGCCTCCGTCTTGCGGCGGCGGGCGAAATCACGGGCGAGATTGACTGCGATCTGCTTGAGAAAGGCCGGCGGGTCCTCGATGGTCTCGGGCCGGTCGTGGCGGACCATGCGCAGAAAGGTCTCCTGCAGCAGATCGGGCGCATCGACTGCGCCGACCTTGCGCACGAGAAAGCCGAAGAGATCGCGCTTATGGGCGAGGAACAGCTCGCGAAGCCGCCGAGCCACGGATTCCGGCTCGGCGTCCGCAGGCGGATCGCCGCGCGACGAGATCGATCGAGACAAAGTGGAACGCCCTGGTGGCGCGCGAACGCGATTGATCCGAAAAGTCGAGCGGGGCCGTCCGCCCGAGAGGGGCGGCGGCATTCTAATTTTCTAAGCCGATGGCGGCGCGCGCGAGGACCAGGAGCTCGCCCAGCCGAGCGGCGGCGCGCGCGGCGACAGCGCGCGCGCTCCGATGCTGGCGACTCCGTCGGGCCGCAGCGGGAGCGGCGCGGCGATGGGTGCGAGCGCGGGGGGCTCGACGCTCCGGTCCGTGCACAGGACGCAATGATGCTCGCCTATATGATGGGCGATGGGCCGGCCGTCGCTATCGCGGATGGCGGCGCAGAGAGAGCTCGCCGATAGTCCCGGGCCGGCGGAGCCATGCGCGCGCGCCATCGAGCCGAAGAGCGCGACGGCCTGCAAGAGGGCGAGAAACACCGTGGCGCAGGCGAGGAGCCGGCGCGGCTGGCGGCGCATGGAGGAAAATGTCCTCATCGGCGGCAAAAATAGGTCCGCGGGAATTCCCCGGTCAATGATCGGGCGCGGGCGCGGCCGAATATCGGCCGGCTGTTGCGCGGCGGACACAGTGCCGGTCGCGCCGGAAGGCTTTTCGGGCGGGGGCCGTCCATCTTATCATGCGACCGCCGGCGGCCGCCGGCGCCGCCGAAGAGAGAGAAATCGATCATGTTCTTGACGCGAGACGACGCCCTCGCCCTCGCCGATCGTCTGCGCGCTTCGTCCAGGGCGGAGTCCTGCTCGATCCTGATCGAGGGCGAGGAAGCGCAGAGCCTGCGTTTCGCGGGCGGCGGCGTGACCACCAATGTCGCCGCGGCCCGTGTGAGCACGCGCGTCGAATCCCATATCGGCGGGCGGGTCGGCTCGGTCTCGGTCGGCGGGCTGGATCGGGAAGAGCTCGCCCGCGCCGTGGCGCGCTCGGAGGAGATCGCGCGGCTCCTGCCGGAGGACCCCGAATTTCTGCCGCCGCTCGGCGCGCAGAACTATCTGGAGAGCGCGCGCTATGACGAGGCGACCGCGGCGCTCGATCTTCGCTTCCTCACCGAGGCGACCGCGCGCGTCGTCGCCGAGGGAGCCGAGCGCAAGGTGAATATGTTCGGCTGCGCGGCTGCCGGCCGCCGCTTTTCGGCGCTGGCCTCCAGCGCCGGCCTCTTCGCTTATGATCGAGAGAGCTTCGTCGATCTCTCGACCACGGCGCGCCATGCGAACGACGGCTGGTCCGGCTGGGCGGGAGCGCGCTATTTCGCGGTCGCGCATCTCGATCCGGCCGCGATCGGCCGCCGCGCCGCGCGGAAGGCGGCGCGCGACGAGGAGCCGCTCGATCTCGAGCCCGGACGCTATACGGTGATTTTGGAGCCGACAGCGGTCGGCGAGCTCGCCCAATGGCTGATGTGGATGCTGCGCGCGCGTCCGGCCGACGAGGGCCGCAGCTTCTTCTCGCGCGCCGGCGGCGGAACCAAGCTCGGCGAGGCGCTGTTCGGCTCGGATTTTTCGATCCGTTCCGATCCGCGCGACGCGACGGCGCCGGAGGCTCCTTTCGGCGAGGAGGGGCTGGCGCAGGAGCCGCGGCTCTGGGTGGAGAAGGGCGTGCTGAAGAGCCTCGCCCGCCCGCGCTACTGGGCGCAGAAGACGGGTCTGGAGGCCGTTCCGACGGCGGGCAATTTCACAGTGGCGGGCGGGGCGGCGAGCCTCGAGGAGATGATCCGGCAAACGAAGCGCGGCATTTTGGTGACGCGCTTTTGGTACACCAATATGGTCGATCCGCGCAGCCTGCTGCTCACCGGGCTGACGCGCGACGGCAATTTCCTCGTCGAGAATGGCGAGATCGTCGCGCCGGCGCGCAATATGCGCTTCAATGACAATCTCGATGGCGTCTTCTCGCGCATAGCGGCCATCGGCGCGAGCGAGCGCGTGAAGACGGAAATGGGGGGCGCCGCGATCTCCGCGCCGCCCATGCTGATCGAAGGCTTCGAATTCTCGTCGAAATCGAGCGGGATTTGACGCCTCACGAGGCGCGTGGAGCCTCGTCGTAGGATTTTTCTTCCACGATCAGAGAGCCGCAGGCGAGGTTGATGCGCTTCTTCAGCGCCGCGCGATGGTCGTTGCGCTGATAGACGCTGCGCGCCAGCGCGATGAATTGCGGGCCGAAATCGCTGCGCTTCTCGCAATTGCGAATATCGTCCTCTATGTTCCACAGCGCGAGATTGGTCTCTTTCAGCTCGCGCGTCAGCGCGTCCAGCGCGCCGCCGGCGAAGCCGCGCTCCGCGCGCAGTCCCTGTAGCAGCGCGAGCTCGCGCGCCACATTGGCGCGCTTGGCGGCGTCGGCGATTTTTTCGGCCTTTATCTCGAGAATGGTGATGCGGTCGATGAGCTCGCCGACCGAGCCCGGAATGAGAATGGCCTCCGCCTCCGCCGCCTTTGCGCGCGGCGCGGCCAGCGCCTCCAATTCCTGCGCCATGCGCGCGAAGACGTCGCTCCAATCGCCGCGCGTCCGCTGACGGAAGAGGCGCGCGCTATTGTACCAGGGGCTGTCCTCGCGCTCCAATTGCCAGCGCCATTCCGGCGCCTGCTTGATCGCGATCCACACCGGCTTGCCGAGCGCGCCGGCGAGATGGGCGATGGAGGTGTCGATCGTCACGACGAGATCGAGATTTTCGATGACGGCGGCCGTATCGACGAAGGCGTCGGCGCCGGCGTCGAAATCCTCGCCGAAGGACATGACGGGCATCGGCGCGTCGCGCAATTGATCGGCGCCGAAATTCTTCTGCAGACTATAGAGCCGCACGCCCGCAATGGCGCCGAGCGGCGCGAAGGCCGAGAGCGGCGCGGCGCGCGCATGGTCCGAGCGCGAATGCGAGCTGCCATGCCAGGCGATTCCGACCTTCAATCCTTCGCCCGAGAGGCGCTCGCGCCACAGCGCTGCGCGTTCCGGCTCGGCGCGAAGATAGGATTCGCCCGGTATCGTCTCCGCGCGCGTCCCGAAAGCGCGCGGCAGGCTGCACAGAGTGACGCAATAATCATAAGCCGCATCCTGCGCCGGAGCGGCGATGATCTCGACATTCTCGCCGAGGCCGCGCATCAGGCGCTGCAGCGCGGGGCGGCAATGATAGGCGACCTTCGCGCCCGCCTTCGCCAGCAGAGGCGCATAGCGGATGAATTGCAGCGCGTCGCCGAGCCCCGCCTCGTCGAGAATGAGAATGGATTTGCCGGCCAGCGGCTCGCCGCGCCATTCCGGCCAGCGATAGGCGATCTCTGTCTTGGGGCGGTCGTCGAGCACCCAGCGATGTTCGAACAGATCGAGGCCCTGCTCGAACTCGCCGCGCAGCAGCAGCAGCGTGCCCTTATTGGCTTTCGTCTCCGCATGGCGCGGATCGATCGCGAGCGCGCGGTCGAATTCGACGCGCGCCTCGTCGAAGCGGCCGAGCTCCTTCAGCACGATGCCGCGGCCGCAATGAACGTCCGGCTCGTCATCGGCGAGGCGCAGCGCCGCGTCGAAGGAGGCGAGGGCGTTGTCGAGATCGGAACGGCGCATCTCCACCATGCCGCGACAGCGCCAGGCGAGCGCGAATGTCGGATCGGCGGCGATGGCTGCGAGCGCGCAAGACTGCGCCTCCTCGAGCCGGCCGAGCTCGAACAGGCACATGCCGCGATTGGTCAGCAGCTTGGGATCCTGCGGCGCGCGCGCGAGGGCTTCGTCGAAGATCGACAGCGCCGCGGCGTAGCGCTTGGTTTCGTGCAGCGCATTGGCCTTGGTCAGCAGCGCCGGAACATGGCCGGGCGAAAGGCTCAGCACAGTGTCGCAGAAGGAGACGGCCTCCTCGAAGAGGCGCAGCGCGACGAGCGCAGCGAACGCGCCATCGGCGGCGTCGAGACAGGAGGGATCGAGCGCGAAGGCGCGCGCGAAGCAATCGAGCGCGTCTTCATGGCGCGCGAGCCGCGCGAGCGAGACCGCTTTATTGCGCAATAAGACGGGATCGGCGGGGAGAAGCGCGATGGCGCGATCGTAATCTTCGATCGCGCGCGCATCCTCGCCGATGGCGTGCAGGGAGAGGCCGCGATTGGCGAGGCCCTGCGCATGGCTCGGCGCCAGCGCCAGCAGTCGTCCATAGGCTTCGACGGCTGCGCCGCCGCGCCCCGCCATTTGCAGAGCGTCGCCGTAATTCAGCCATCCCTCGACATTGCCGGGATCGAGCCGCAGCGATTTCTCATGATCGGCGATGGCGGCGTCGACGCGCCCGGATTTTTGCAGCGCCACCGCGCGGCCGTAGAGCGCCTGCGCGTGATCGGGATCGATCGCGATCGCTTTGCCGAAATGATCGATCGCCGCTTCGTCCTGCCCGAGCGAGACGCGAACGAGCCCGGCGAGATAGCTCGCGAACGCATGTCGGTCGACGAGCGCGCGCGATGCGTCGATTTTACGCACGGCGGTCGAAAGATCGTCCGCCTTCAGGCTCGCCATCAGTCCGGCGAGGAATTCGTTCGCCTCGGCAGGCCGCGGCGCGGCGGCTGCATGTCGTTTCTGCTGTTTCGATTTCAACGAGTAAGCCTCGCGCAGAGGGACGAAGCTTTCGACTAGCGGGACGAGCTTGTCTCTAACTGACGTTATAATGTTTCAGCGTATGCATCATTGCGACGCAACGACGAATTATGACATGTTAGTAATGCCGAAACTTCCCAAATCGCTTAATCCAATAGCATCGGGACAGCGCGAATCGATTCGTTTCATCCGGGACGGGCGCGCCGATGGTCGGCCAATTGCGAGGGGAAGAGGATGTCCGGATCTCTGAAGAGCAGCGCGTCGCTCGACGATAGTTTGGCGTTCATGGAGATGGGCGAGTCCGCCCGCGCCGCGCTTCGTCAGGTCAAGCCGGTCATCGCCAAGGCGCTCGCTCCGGCGCTCGACGCATTTTACGAGAAGGTGCGCGGCGACGCCAAATTGCGCGGCTTCTTTTCGGACGAGCGCCATATGGCGGCGGCGAAAGCCGCCCAGATGCGCCATTGGGCGCAGATCACCGAGGCCGAGTTCGGCGCGGAATATGTGCGCATGGTGACGGCCGTCGGCCAGGCGCACGCCCGCATAGGTCTGGAGCCGAGCTTTTATATCTCCGCCTATGCGCTCATCACCGAGCGTCTGATCCAGGCCATTGTCGAGGACAATCTCGCGGGCTCCATGCTGGCCGGCAAGACGCGCGTCGATCGCACGTCGCGCGGCGTGGCGGCGCTCGTCAAGGCGGTGTTCCTCGATATGAATCTCTCCGTGTCGGTCTATCTCGACGTGCTGCGCGAGGAGCGTCGCGCCGCCGAGGCGCAGCGCGCCGAGGCGGAGGCGCATCAGCGCCATGCGCTCGACATCATGGCCCATGCGCTGGAGGAGCTCGCGCGCGGCGATCTGCAGCGCCGCGTCGTCGACAAGCTCGACGGCGGCTTCGACAAGATCAAGGAAGATTTCAACAACGCCGCCGTCAAGCTCGCCGCCGCCTTCGCCGATGTGGGCGCCTCCGCGAGCGCGATCCGCTCGTCGAGCGCCGAGATCGCCAAGGCCTCCGACAATCTCGCGCGCCGAACCGAGGCGCAGGCCGCCAACCTCGAGGAGACGGCCGCTGCGCTCGAGCAGATCACGGCCACGGTGAACAAGACCGCCGACAGCACGCGCCATGCGAGCGAGGTGTTCGAGGTGACGCGCTCCGACGCCGAGAAGGGCGGCGCCATCGTGCGCGACGCGGTGGAGGCGATGCGGCGCATCGAGAATTCGACGCGCGACATCGGCAAGATCATCGGCGTCATCGACGAGATCGCCTTTCAGACCAATCTTCTCGCGCTCAACGCGGGCGTCGAGGCGGCGCGCGCGGGCGAGGCGGGACGCGGCTTCGCCGTCGTCGCCTCGGAAGTGCGTGCGCTGGCGCAGCGCTCGGCCGAAGCGGCCAAGGAGATCAAGGCGCTGATCGCCGCCTCGACCTCGCAGGTGGAGAATGGCGTGGTGCTGGTGACGGAGACCGGCGCGGCGCTGGAGCGCATCGTCTCGCAGGTCGGCGAGGTGAGCCGCGTGGTGATCGACATCGCCGCCGGCTCGCGCGAGCAGGCGACCGGCCTCACCGAGGTCAATCGCGCGGTCGGCCAGCTCGACAGCATGACGCAGCAGAACGCCACCATGGTGGAGGAGACCACGGCCGCCAGTCACAGCCTCAGCCATGAGGCGGAGGAGCTTTCGAGCCTCATCTCGGTGTTTCGTCTTCAGAATGGCGAGGGCGCGCGTTCCGCTCCGGCTCCGCGCGCGAGCGAGCGGCGCATGGAGGCGGCGCCGGCGCGCCGGCGCGTCGCCTCCGCCGGAGGACGCAGCGCCTCGGCTCCCGCCGCCGACGAAGGTTGGGAGGAGTTCTGATCCTTCGGCTTTCGAACAAATCGTTCCGTCACGCGCAAAAGCGCGCCAGATCGTCGATCTGGCGCGCTTTGTCGTCGAATTCTCGCGCCGGGCTCCGCCGATATCGCGGCCGGCGTGCTAAGTAGTTTCCACAGGCAGCTTGCCGCGCGCGCCTGCCTTACAAGCCACCCATCCCTTCGCGAGGCGCAAGCTTTCGCCTCCTGATCGCGCCCGAGGCGCGTCGCCGACGACTCGAACGCGACTTTCGCGCGAGCGCGTTCCGTGGCCGCGCCGTGGCGGGAATACTTTCCCGGCTCGGGTAGTGGAGAGGATGTCAGTGGACGAACAGGGCGATCGGCTTCAGGACATCGAGGATCTGCGGCGGCTTCTCTTCGAGGCCGGGCAGAGCCGCGACCGTCTCGGAGCGCGCGCGACGGCGCCGGCCGCTTCGCGATCGCCGCGCGAGGCCGAGCATTTCTGCCGCCGGCTGCTCGAGCAAATGCGCGAAGGCTCCGTCGAGCTCGCCGCCGATGGCGCAATTCTCCATTGCAATCGCCAGTTCCGCGAGATGATCGGGCGTCCGGCGGCGCAGCTCATCGGCGACAGCGTCTTCGATCATGTCGCGCCCGATCAGGCGGAGCGCTTCGCCGCTTTTTTCGCGGCGCCGGAGGCGGCGAGCCGCGAGTTCGAGCTCCGCCGCGCCGACGGCTCGCTGTTGCCGGTGAGCATAGAGCTCGGCGCGCCGGCCGAGACGGCGCGGCCGCGCCTCGCCATCGTCACCGATCTCGCCCAGACGAAATGGATGGAGCGATCTTTCGCCGCGACCGAGGCGCTGCGCGAGCGCGAGAAATGGTCGCGCCTCGCGGTGGCGGCCGGCCGCGTCGGCACTTTCGACGTCGATTTCGTCACCGGGGCGAACCGCTTTTCCGTCACCATGCATGAAATTCTCGGCTTGGCGCCGGATCAGACGCTCGGCTTCGCCGAGGCGGGCGCCATGCTGCTCGACGCCGACAAGAAGGATTTCGAGCGCAAGTTTCTGGAGGCCTGCGCGGGCGCCAAGAATGGCGAGTGGAGCCATGAGATGCGGATTCGACGCATGGACGGCGCCTTGCGCTGGATCGCGCTCGCCGGACAGATCGAGTTTCGCCGCAGCGCGCGCGGCGTCGTCGCGACCCGCGCGATCGGCGCCGCCATCGACGTGACCGACCGCCGCGAGATCGAGGATTCTCTGCGCCGCAGCAATGAGCGCCTGCGTCTCGCGCTCGCGGCCGGCGCGATCGGCAGCTGGGAATACGACATCGCAGCGGACGTCACCGAGGCCGATCAGAAATATCGCGAGATCTATGGCTTTCCCGCCGATCAGCCCCTCTCGCCGGAGGTGGTCTTCGCCATCGTGCACGAGGATGATGTCGCGTCGGTGCGCCAATCGATGCGCTCGGCGGTCGATCCGCACGGCGAGGGGCGCTATCAGGCAGAGTTCCGCATCCACAGAAAGAGCGACGGCGCTCTGCGCTGGATCGCATGTCGCGCCCAGGCCTTGGTCGAGAACGGCTGCGCCGTGCGGCTCATCGGCGTCGCCACCGACATTACCGAGAAAAAGACGACCGAGCGCGAATTGCGCGAGAAGGCGCGGCTCGCCGATCAGCTCGCCGGCATCGCCGCCTCCGTGCCAGGGCTCATCGCCTCCTATCGACTCGCGCCGGACGGCACGGCCTCCATGCCCTACGCTTCGCCCAATGTCGAGGATATCTACGGCATCGACGCCGAGTCGCTGCGGCGCGGAGTCGAGGGCAAATTCGCGCGCGTGCATCCCGAGGATCTGCCGCGCGTTCTCGCCAGCATCGCCGAATCGGCGCGCGCCTTGACCGTGTGGCGCGAGAGCTATCGCTATGATCATCCGCGCAAGGGCTTCATCTGGGTGGAGGCGCAATCGCGCCCGACGCGCGAGGCCGACGGCGGGACATTGTGGCACGGCTATCTGCAGGACGTCACCGAGCGCAAGCGCATAGAGCAGGCGCTCGTCGACAAGGAGGCGCGTCTCTACGCCACTGTGGAAGGCGCGCATGACGCCATTCTCACCGTCGACGAGAAAGGCGCGATCCAATCGCTGAACTCCGCCGCCGTTCGCATGTTCGGCTACGCCAAGGCGGAGGCGATCGGCGCGCATGTCGAGACCTTGGTTCCCGTGCATTTGTTCGGCGGCCGCAAGGCCTGCGTCGACGCCGGCTTCTTCGAGGGACCGGAGACGCTCGGCAATGTCGTAGAGACGCAAGGGCGCCGCAAGGACGGCGGGCTCTTTCCGGTCGATCTCGCGGTGAGCGAGGCCTCCTATCACGGCCGTCGCCTCTACATCGCCTTCGTTCGCGATTTGACCGAGCGGCGCAAGATCGAGGCGCGTATGCAGAAGCTGCACGCCGAGCGTCTCGACGCCGTGGGCGAGCTCGCGGCCGGCCTCGCGCATGAGCTCAATCAGCCGCTGTCGGCGACCGCCATCTATCTGAAGGCGGCGCGCCGCCTCTTGCAAATGCCGGTCGATCAGCGTCCCGCCAATGTCGAGGACGCGCTCGACAACGCCGCGACGCAGATCGTGCGCGCCGGTCAGATCATCGCGCATCTGCGCGAGTTCATCTCGCGCGGCGAGCCGGACAAGACGCTGCAAAATCTGCACGACATCGTCGACGAGGCGCATGAGCTCGTCATCGTCGAAGCCAAGCAGTCGAACATAAATGTCGTCTTCCGGCTCGACGCCGCCGACGACCGCATTCTCGCCGATCGCGTGCAGATCAAGCAGGTGCTGGTCAATCTGATGCGCAACGCCCGCGATGCGATGGGCGCCGCGCAGACGCGCAAGATGACCATCTCGACTTCGCTCGCGGGCCGGTCGATGATCCGGCTCGACGTCGCCGATACGGGCGCGGGCCTCTCGGAGGAGGCGCGCGCGAGCCTGTTCGAGCCTTTCGCCACGACGAAGCCGAACGGTCTCGGCGTCGGCCTCACCATCGCGCGTTCGATCGTCGACGCGCATTATGGAAAAATCTGGGCCGGTCCCAATAGCGACGGCGGCGCGACACTCAGCTTCACGCTGCCGCTCGCCGCGATGGAGGAGGAAGAGTGAGCGAGCCGATCGTGCATGTCATCGACGACGACGCCGCCGTTCGCGACGCGCTGCGCTTGCTATTGACGACAGAGGGACATGAAGTCGTGACGCATGGTTCGGCCGTCGACTTCCTCGCCGAAGTCGATCGCGCCGGCACCGGATGCATCGTCACCGATGTGCGTATGCCGGAGATGACCGGCATGGAGCTGCTGCTGAAGGTGAAGAACATGGGGCTGTCGCTGCCGGTCGTGGTGATTTCCGCTCACGCCGATGTGCCGCTCGCCGTTCAGGCGATGAAGGAGGGCGCGCTCGATCTCCTCGAAAAGCCCTTCACCGACGAATCTCTCCTCAACGCCGTGCGCCAAGCGCTCGCCTATGACAGCGGCAAGCGGGCGCGCGATCTCCAGGCGCAGGAGATACAGCGCCGCCTCACCACGCTGACGAGCCGCGAGAACGAGGTGCTCGCCGCGCTGCTCAAGGGCCAGCCCAATAAGATCATCGCCCATGAGCTCGGCATCAGCGTGCGCACGGTGGAGGTCCATCGCGCCAATGTGATGGCCAAAATGCAGGCCGGCAGCCTGCCGGAGCTCGTGCGCATGTCGCTCGTGCAGCCGCCCCGCGCCGAGCGCGAGACCGAGAGCCAGAGCGAGGCTCCCCGAGACGGGTGATGCGGCGACGCATCCGTTCTGTTACCATTCGCGCATAAGTAGAAAAATGTGAGATTTCACGCGGGTCCTCGAAAATCCGGCGATGGCGTCGGACGGCCGAGGGCGCAATTAGAACGGACACGGCCGTGTTTCGATCGCCTATCGTCTACAAGCGACCCAGGGCCATATTGGTCTGCATCGCCGAAAGGCGCCCGCCGCGCGAGCCGCGGCCGGCGCGATCGCAGAATGCGCTCGAGCGATCGGGCGCGGCTCTTCTGGGACGATGGGACGCGGCGGGCCTGCCCACCGTCTTCGTCGAGCATGATCTCGCATTGCAGCGCGCGGACGCTTCCGCCGCGGCCGGCGAGGCGCTGCGGGCGGCCGGGCCGCGGGCGACGGTGCTGCGGGCGGAGGGCCCGTCGCTGCTGCGCGACGCCGGCTTCGTGCGTCTGTTCGAGAGTCTCGGCGGCCCGCTGCTGATTCTGCTCGGCGACACGCTCGGCGATCTCTGCATGGAGACGGCGATCGACGGCTTTCTCGCCGGCCATCCGATCATAGTGGTCAAGGACGCCTCGCCCTTTCCGCTCGACTGCGAGGCGGAGGCGCTGTCGAAGCGCGCCGCGACGCTGCCGCTTCTCTCCTGCTTCGCCCGGCTGATGGGCGCGGAGGAGCTGGCGCGGGAATGGACCGGGGCGGATCGAGACGAGCCCGATCGAACAGAGCCCGATCGAGCGGAGCCCGACTGAGCGGAGCCCGATCGAGCCGGCGCGCTTGTTTCTGCGCGCGCCTTGGGCCAGTCTCCCCGCGCGGCGCAACGACCGAAGGCAGGGGAGCGAAAGATGGATATCAAGGAGCGGCTGAAGGATATCGGCGAGCGCGCCAAGCGCATCATCGTGTCGCCGAAGACGGAATGGCAGGCGATCGAGGCCGAGCCGACGACCGCGGTCGATCTCTATCGCAATTACATTCTCTATATGGCGGCGATCCCGGCCGTGGCCAATTTCCTGGGCAATTGGTTGTTCGGCGTCTCGCGCGGCTCCAGCGTGGTTCATTATCCTTTCGTCGGCGGCCTCATGCGCTCGGCTCTGCAATATGGGCTCGGCCTGCCGCTGCTCTATGGCGTCGCTCTGGCGATCTCGCATCTCGCGCCGAGCTTCGAGGGCAAGCGCGACGATCTGCGGGCGCTGAAGCTCATCGCCTATTCCTACACGCCGATCTGGCTCGCCGAAATCTTCGGCCTCGTTCCGGGCCTGCGCTGGCTCGACGTGCTCGGCGTCTACGCCGTCTATCTCTTCTATGTCGGCGTCTCGCGGATGATGCGCAGCAAGGAGGAATATTCCGACGTCTATACGGCGGCGGGCCTCGTGCTGGGCGTAGCGGCGGCCTTTCTGCACGGCTTCATCGTCCATACGCTGGTCCCTATGCCGACGCCGTGACGGCGCGGCGTCTCGCGATGCGCGCAGTCGAATCTCGTTCCCTCGCGGCTTCGAGATAGGATTATCATCCGCCCGCGCCGAAGCGCCCGGCGCCTCGCGGCGGCGGGAGAGGAGGGGCGGTTCGGGACGCTCCGGCCCCTTTGGCCGCAGCGCTATAAAAATCTGTCGGTTCCGGAGCGTCCCGAAACGCGGCTTCGCCTTCTCGTCGACGTCCCGAGGCGCATTCGGACCCGCGAATCCTGGGCTTTCGCATTCAAGATCCGATCGCTTCCGAAGGCTTGGGCTCACGGAACGGCTCTCGCTCTTCCCTATGGACGGGAGAGAAACGCCGATCCGGCGACGCGCCGCCTGTCCAGGGACGGGGGTCGCCGTCCCGGATGGAGCCGGCTCCCGCCCGCGTTCCCTGACCCGAGAAACGCGCCCTTGCGTCGGCGGGAGCGAGGGAGAGATAGGAATATTTTCAGGATATGTCAAGGGCCGAGAATGGAAGACCCGTGGTGGAGGACGCCAGCGCATCTCCTTTTCCCGCTCGAGGGCGATCGCATGGGCACATTCTCCTCGCCCCACGGCGTCCTGACCGGGCTCGTCCCGGCCAGGACGGCCGCAGAGTTTCGCGATAGGTGAATCCGGATAGCCCGCTTGCGGGAGAAGGCCCCCTTCGGGACGGCGAAGGGAGATCTCTGACCCGAAGCGGCCACCCGTAAGGACTCTGCCAAACGCCCACTTTAGGGTGGCAAAGCAGCACTTCCCAACGAATTCCGACATGTCTACTATCGCGGGCATGGCAATTAGTTTGTTACGCGTTAAACAGGGCTCGCCAGATGCGAATTTTTGCTCTTTTGCTTGCAGTCCATATTTTGGCCTACACGCCTTTGCCAACTCGGGCGGAGCAGCCTTCCGAACCAACAGAGGCCGCTGCGCCTGTATCGCGAGCCAGAACCTGCCGCGAATCTATCCCAAACACATCCACCGAAGAATTCAGCAAAAAATGCATCGCATTGGCTGGCCCACTGGCGGCAATGCGAGGCGGAACACTTGTCCTGCGCATGGACAATGGCGACAGAAAAAATTTCAAGAACAAGGATGAAACTGGCGCGATGGAAGGAGGCGGCTATGGCTATGGACTCGCTGATTTTTATCCATCAATGCATATTTTCGTCGTGGCAGACTTCGGGGTAGACGACAGGGACGTCATTGCTGTCGATGGTCGAACAGGACGCACGCTGGATTTCGGGTATGCAATCCCCCATTTTTCGCCGCTCGGAAATTGGGCGCTTACGATCGAATATGATGTAGACGGAGTGACCGAGTCTGATTTCGCGATCCTCGATGTCCGAGGCAAAAAGCCAATTAAAATATGGGCGTCTAAAACTAGTAAGAAACGCTTGCCGGCGAAAGCCAAATTCGCTGCCTGGGTCAATGACAGAGCGATAAGCTTTACGAGCTCCGGGCAAAAATCTGTGTTTCTTTTCCAAGCCGACAATGGCGCTTGGGACATAAGCACAACGACGCCTTCGAATTGAGGATGGCCTCGATGACGGGCCGCCCGCGCATTCGCTTGTAGATGCCAAAGCGGATCAAGTGAGCAAAGTTCCGAAGTTCGCCTTCGGTCGATTCCGGTCGTTCGACCGTTTGCCTACGAACACCCGCTCATGGCGCAATCTCCCCATTCGGGACGGCGAGGATCTCTGACCCGATGCGGTCGTTCGCGAGGTTATCGATCCTCGCTCTGAACGCGCGCGGCGCGCCGGGCTTCGGCGAAACAACGCCGGGCGAGCTATCGCTATTCCAATCGATCCGAAGTCGTCTCGGGTCTATCTGGACGGTATTCCAGAATGTCTCCCGGCTGACAGTCGAGCGCTCGGCAGATTTTGTCCAATGTCTCGAAGCGCACGCCTTTCACCTTGCCCGATTTGAGAAGGCTGACGTTCGTTTCGGCGACGCCGATATGTTGCGCGAGATCGCGTGAGCGCATTTTTCGCTTCGCCAACATCACGTCGAGATTGACGATTATTGCCATTCTTTCTCACACGAACTGAGCGTTTTCGTTTGCGACCTCGGCCGCGGATTCGAAGACGACGCTGAGAGCCAGCAGGAAGCCGCTCATCAAAGCGTAGAGCAGATAGGTGGGGTTAGACGGGCACCCTCCCCAGGAGATCATTCAGCACCAGAGCTCCGCTCAGCGGGCCGAGGACCGCATCGACCGCCGTCGCCATGAGACCCGCGAGAGCCACGTCGCGCAGCCGGGAGGCGGCTTCCATCGTGAACACGCGACCATCGAGATAGGCGCGGGTCAGCCGCCAGACCCGGAAGACGACGATCAGCGAAACCAGCCAAGAGACGAATTCGAGAGCGGAGGCCGACCAGTAGCGAATATCGGTCACGGTCGTCGGATCGAGGCCATAGAGTTTCGCTTGCCGGGCGAGCAGAGCGTCCCGATCGCTCCAGACCCATGCATAAACGCCGAAATTCCACATGGCCCAGAGCGTGGTCGCAATTCGGATCGTGCGGCACGCCGATCGTAGCTTCGTGCTCAATGCCGCCGACCGCTCGGTCGCGTTGGACAGATTCGCCTCGAAATTCGCGTCACTCATATCGATCTCCGTAGCTTTGCCCCATTCAGCGGGTTTCGACTCGTCGTTCGCTTCGCCATCGAAATCTATCCTATCGGGCCGGAACCGAGGCCGCGCAACGCGCTGAGAATGTCGCGCGGCCGCTGTTTCTCGTCGGTCGAGGCGATCGCGCCTCACGGCGCTTCATCACGTCGCCGCCGATCGCTTTCGAACCCGCCTCTCCGGCGGCGAGACCTGGGGCCCAGCGTCAGCCGCTCGGGCTTTCACAACATGTTTCTATATTGACACACAAAAAATTTTATGTAAAACGTAAAATTATTGATGCGTAGAGAGTCGGCTGGACCGCCGCGGCTGCGCCGACCTCGCCTGGAAAGGATCGATGATGAAAACCGGGATTTTCGTTTCCATCGCCACTTTGTTCGCCGGGGCGGCCAGCGCGGCCGATCTGCCGACGCGGGACGTCCGACTTGCGGTCGCCCCGCCGCCGAGCTTCCTCTTGTTCGACGGATTCTACGCGGGCGGCCAAATCGGATGGGCGGGGTTTGGAGATCGCACGCAATCGCTGTTCTCGCCCGCCGACATTTTGCTGACCCAGACGAAAAGCCATGGATCCAGTCTGATCGGCGGCGTTCATGCGGGCTACGATTGGCGCATCGGTCCAGTCGTACTGGGCGTCGTCGGCGACATCAACGGCGCGGACGGCGTCACCAACAACGCCGACCTCTTCGCCGGCTACGCCGTCGCCAGCAGGACCGACGTGCAAGGCGCGCTGCGAGGGCGGGTCGGCTACGCCTTCGATCGCATGTTGCTCTATGTCACGGGCGGCGTGAATTTCGCGCATGTCGAGCGCGCCTATCACGCGCTCGCGACCTATCAGAAATATGATCATGTCGCCGTCCAGCCCACTTTGGGCGCCGGACTGGAATACGCCATCGACGATCATTGGAGCGTCGGGCTCGAATACATCGCTTCTGGGACCTATACGCCGAGTGAAGCCTCCAATCCGTTGCTGCCGCTGCTGTCCACGCGCCATCGCGGCGGGAACAGCTCTCTCAAATTGAAGGTGAGCTATCGCTTCATCACGCGGTGAATGGCGATATGCCGGCATTCATTTCACCGAATCGCTCCCCTCCTATAGATTGCCGCGCTCCATCCACGACCGCCGGCTCCCTTCATGCGCGTTCGCCGTCTCGATCCCATTCTCGTCGATCGCATCGCCGCCGGCGAGGTGATCGAGCGGCCGGCCTCCGCCGTGAAAGAGCTGGTCGAGAACGCGCTCGACGCCGGCGCCTCGCGCATCGATGTCGCCATCGAGGCGGGCGGGCGGCGGCTCATTCGCGTCATCGACGATGGATGCGGGATGAGCGCCGAGGATCTGGCGCTCGCCGTCGAGCGTCACGCCACCTCGAAAATTCCCGATGGCGATCTCACCGCCATTGCGACGCTCGGCTTTCGCGGCGAGGCGCTGCCCTCCATCGCCGCCGTCGCCGATCTGACGATCGACGCGCGCGCCGCCGGCGCCGAAATGGGCGCGCAGATCAGGGTGGAGGCGGGCGAAAAGCGCGGGCTCAAAGCCAGCAATTGGCCGCGCGGCGCGCGGGTGGAGGCGCGCGATCTCTTCGCGGCGACGCCGGCGCGGCTCAAATTTTTGAAAACCGAGCGGGCCGAGACGGCGGCCGTGGTCGATGTGGTCAAACGGCTGGCGATGGCCAATCCGGCCGTGCGCTTCTCCTTCGCCGCCGATATGGGCGCCTCCTTCGATTATCCGGCCTGCGGGGCCTCGGAGGAGGGGCGGGCGCGGCGCATCGGCCAGGCGCTGGGGACGGATTTCGCCGATAATGCGATCGCGCTGCGAGCCGAGCGGGAAGGGTTCCGCCTCGAGGGGCTCGCCGGCCTGCCGACTTTTCATCGCGCCAATGCGCTGATGCAATTTGTCTATGTGAACGGCCGTCCGGTGCGCGACAGACTGTTCTCCGGGGCGATCCGCGCCGCCTATCTCGATTTTCTCTCGCATGACCGCCATCCGGCGCTGGCGCTGTTCCTCGAATGCGATCCCCATATCGTCGATGTGAATGTGCATCCGGCCAAGGCGGAGGTGCGCTTTTCCGATCCCGGCCGCGCGCGCGGCCTGGTGGTGGGGGCGCTCAAGGAGGCGCTGGCCTCGGCGCTCCATCGCAGCGCCGACACGCCCGCCCGCGCCGCGCTGGAGGTTCTGGCCGAGCGGGCCAGAACGGCGTCCGGGCGGGACTGGTCGCCGGCTTCCGGCGGCGGCGGCTTCTCTTCCTTCGGCGGGCCGCCGCGCAGCCGGCCGCTCGACTGGAATTTGCGCGGCTCGCCCAGCGCCCCGGCCGGCTTTGCGGAGCCGCCGCAAGCGGCTTTCGATGTGGGGCCGCCTTCGGCCGACGCACGGCCCGCCGCCGCGCCGCCTGTGGCCGCCGCTGTGGAGACCCCGCTCGGCGCGGCGCGGGCGCAGCTGCACGAGACCTATATCGTCGCGCAGACAAAGGACGGGCTCGTCATCGTCGATCAGCATGCCGCCCATGAGCGGCTCGTCTATGAGAAATTGAAGGCGCAGCGCGAGGCGGAGGGCGTCGCCCGCCAACTGCTGCTGGTTCCGCGCGTCGTCGAGCTGGACGAAACGCGGCTCGACGCGCTGCTCTCCGCGCAAGAGGAGCTCGCCGCCCTCGGTCTGGCGCTGGAGCCTTTCGGCCCAGGCGCTGCGCTGGTGCGGGAGACGCCGGCCGCGCTCGGCGACATAGATGTCGGACGGCTGATCGAGGATATCGCCGACCTCCTCGCCGAGGAGGGGGACGCGCGTGGGTTGACGCAGCGGCTCGATGCGCTTCTGGCGCGCGTCGCCTGTCACCATTCGGTGCGCGCCGGCCGGCGGCTGACGGGCGAGGAGATGAATGCGCTATTGCGCGAAATGGAGCGGACGCCGGGCGCCGGCCAGTGCAATCACGGCCGGCCGACCTATGTGGAGTTGAAGCTCGCCGACATAGAAAAGCTGTTCGGCCGGAGCTGAGCCCCGAGGGAGCGGGAAGCCGCGGAAAAACCCCTAAGTCCGGGCGCGGCGGAGCGCTTTGATTTCAGGGCGGCGACGTGGCATTGTCGTTTTGCGACATTCGGCCCGCGAAGGGAAATGACAGCGCCCGAGCCAGAGCGAAGGAACGCCGCGCCTTGATCGAACAAGCGATGTTTTTCGCGCTCGGGTTCCTCGCGGCCGGGCTGTTCACGCTGATGTTCCTGCCCGCCTTCTGGCGGCGGGCCATGCGTCTGTCGCTGCGCCGGCTCAATATGCTGACGCCGCTCTCCATCGAGAAAATGGCGGCCGAGCGCGATCTGCTGCGCGGCGAATTCGCCGTGCGCTATCGTCGGCTCGAGCAGCAGATGGCGGCGGTCCGCTCCACCAAGACGCAGGATATGGTCGAGATCGGCCGCAACGCCGCCCGCGTCGCGCAGCTCGACGGCGAGCTCACGCAAGCGCTCGCCCGCGGCGACGAATTCGAGCGCAAATTCAACGAGACGAGCGGTTTTCTCGAAGAGCGCACGGCTTTGCTGCAATCGACCGAGACGGCGCTGCACGACATGACCGATCGCGTCGAGACGCTGATCTACAATCTGCACAATGTCGAAATGGACAAGGAGCAGCTCGCCCGTCTCGGCAGCGAGAGCCGCGCGCAGGTGGAGACGCACGAATCCAGCATCGCCAGCCTGCATGTGCAGAACGCCGAGCTGCGCCAGCGGCTCGACGCGCTGCAGGGCGATTTCGCCGCGGCCTCCGCCGTGGCGGCGCGGCTCTCCGCCGTCGATGGCGTGCTGGCGCGCACGACGCGCGAGCTCGACGCGGCGGTTTTGGAAAAGGCCGATCTGAAAAAGGATCGCGACGAGGCGCGCGCGCGGCTGGCGGCGCTGGAGCGCAGCTCTGCGGCCGAGATCGAGCATCTCGAAGCCGCGCTGCGCGTCGCCCGCGCCGAGGAGCGCGACCACGCCGATCGGCTGGAGGCCGCGCGCTCCGACAATGCGATTCTGCAAGGGGCGATCGAGGCGCTGCGCAAGGACCATGCGCATTTGCGCGAGACCATGGCCGTCCCCCCGGCGGCGGCGCCCGTCGAGGCCGCGCCCGTCGAGCGCGAGGTGCTGGTTCTGCGGCAGGCGATCGTCGATCTCGGCGCGCGAATGGCGGAGATGGCGGCGGCGACCGCCGTCGAGCCCGGCGAGGCCGCGCAATCGAAACGCGCCTGACGAACCGGAGCTGAGCGGAGCTTTTCCAAGCTCCGCCCGGCGGTCGGTCTCAGTGCGGCTGCTGCGGCGGCAGCTTGCCCTCGGGCGTCGCCTTGTCGACGACCTTGGGCAGATATTCGGCCAGCGCCGCCGAAACCTTGTCCATCGGAATGCCGAATTTATTGCCGAGCTCCTTCACGCGGTCGGAGCCGAGCGTCTGCTGCACCTGCTCCGCGGAGATCGGCAAATTCGGGCCGGTTCCGACCCAGGATTTGACCTTTTCGCCATAGCCGCTCTTCTCGAAATCCTGGAGCACGTTCTGCAAGCCGCCGCGCTTCTCGATATAGCCGTTGATCAGCGTGGCGAGTTCGACGCCGATCGCGCCGCCGATGATTCCGTCCAGCAGACCCATTTTCGTCCTCCTTGGCGCGAGCCGGAGCGCCGCGACCTCGAGCGGGCGCGACGACGGTGATCATTTAGGGCGCGGCGGCGGCTCTTCCATGCGGCGCGGCGCCGCGCGAGGAGGAGGCGGCGGCCAAGAGCGGGCCGAGCGCGGGCCGAGCGCGGGCCGCCGGCGAATTGACGGGGAGCGGCGCGCTCGGCTAGAATTTATCCGTGTTTCCTCGAAGCACGGATGGGGCCCAGGCTCTCGTCTCGAGGCGTCGCCGACGCCGAGCCGGAGCCGCTTCGGCCGGAAACGCGCTCGTTTCACGTCATCTTCGCAGAGTTTTCGTTTCGAGAAAGGGGCCATGGTGGATGGCAAGCCGCAAGTCTTGTTCTCTCTCGACCCGCAGGATTGGCATGGCCATGGCACGGAAACGCTCTGGGCCGAGCCTGTCGAAGGAAGCGATTGGACGCGGTTTCGGCTCTTGAACTCGCCCTATTTCGTGATGGGAGTGGCGTTTAGGGACATTGTCGTCGCGACGCCCCGGGCGGAGAGCGGCATTTTCGATTTCACGCGCGTGGCGGAAACGAGCGGTCATTCGACTTATATGCTGCTGGTCGACGGCGAAGAGGTCCTTGCCGGCTCCGACTGGCGGCTCCTGAAGGCGATGGGCTGCTCTTACGAGAGCATGCATGTCGATCTGACGGTCGGGCGCAAGCTGCTGCTGAGCGTCGACATTCCGGATCTGGTCGACATCGCCGAGGCTCATGCGATCATCGCCGAAGGCGAATCGAAAGGCTTCTGGCTCTATCAGATCGGCTCCACCACCTTCATCGACGGAATGCTGCCGATCTGGTGACTCCCGTCGAGCGGGATCGCCGAAGCTCGAGCGGCGAACAATGGGCGCGGCGCGGCCGCCTCCGCCTTCCTTTATTTCCGCGCGGCGCCGGCGTATATGACGCGGCGACGCCCTGCGGGGCAGGAAAGCGGAATTTTCAAGGGCCGGGACGATGGCGGGACATAGTCAGTTCAAGAACATCATGCATAAGAAGGGCAAGCAGGACGCGATTCGCTCCAAGCTCTTCTCCAAGCTCGCCCGCGAAATCACCGTCGCCGCCAAAATGGGCCTGCCCGACCCCAATATGAACGCCCGGCTGCGCGCCGCCGTGCTGGCGGCCCGCGCCGAGAACATGCCCAAGGACAATATCGAGCGCGCCATCAAAAAGGCCTCGGGCGCCGACGCCGAGAATTACGACGAGGTGCGCTATGAGGGCTATGCGCCGGGCGGCGTCGCCGTCATCATCGAGGCGCTGACCGACAATCGCAATCGCACCGCCGGCGAGATTCGCTCCTATTTCACCAAAGCGGGCGGCGCGCTGGCGGAGACCGGCGCCGTCTCCTTCATGTTCGACCGCGTCGGCCTCGTCGAGTTTGCGCGCAAGGCGGCCTCCGAGGACGCGATGATGGAGGCGGCGATCGAGGCCGGGGCCGAAGACGTCTCCTCCGGCGAGGAGACGCATGAGATCATCACCTCGGTCGAGGGGCTGCGCGACGTCGCCAAGGCGCTGGAAGCCAAATTCGGCGAGCCGAAAAAGGCCGCGCTGGTCTGGCGGCCGCAGAATTCCGTCGCTGTCGATGATGAGGCGGGCGAGAAAATCCTCAAGCTGATCGGCGCGCTCGAGGACAATGACGACGTGCAGAACGTCTACGCCAATTTCGAGGTGTCGGACGCTCTGGTCGCCAAGCTCTCGGGCTGAGAGGCGAGCGGGCCGACGGCCCCGCTCGCATTTGCGCTTCTCCCGGAAGCGGCGGCTGTCAGTCCGCCTCTTCCAAATGCTCGGTCGGCAGCCCGTTCACCTGCGCGATGAGCACGGGCGAGGCCTTGAAGGTCAGCACCTTGCGCGAGCAGATCGGCGCCTCGACGCCGGTCTTGGGATTGCGGCCGACGCGTTCGCGCTTGGCGCGGACGTTGAAGCTGCCGAATGAGCGCAGCTTGACCGATTCCCCCCGCACCAGGGCTTCGCTGATCTCCTCGAATGTGGCGTCGAGGATTTGGCGGGCTTCGGCGCGCGACAGCGTTGGACAACAGCTGTACACGGCCTCGCGCAGGGACGCCCGCGTCAAAGTGCGCCCTGGCTCGATTTTCTTCGTCATGCTACGAACGCGGGCGCAAGCCTGCCCGCTTCGCGGCTTTTGGTTCGCGAGGCCATTATTTTTTGCTCCCCCCTTCTGCCGGCGCCTTTTGGCGGCGCTATCCTGTTTTGCGGATTGTCGGCAGTCTAAACAATAATGTAGCCACACTTTGCCGAGCGGCGCAAGAGCGCCTGGGATTTCCCCTGACGGCTCCGCTGGTTAGATCGTAAACGCAGCGCCGCGGCCAGCTCAGCCGGGCAGGCTCACCCGATGGCTCGCGACCGGAATCATCGCGCGGACCTTACGGATGCGCTCGCGGTCGATTCGCGTCGAGACGAGGCCGACGCCCTCCGAAGCGCGGGCGACCACATGGCCCCAAGGGTCGGCGATCAGCGAATTGCCATAGCTGGCGCGGGTCTCATGCCCGGCCTTATGCGCGCCGGTCTGATTCGGGGCGCAGAAATAGGCCTGGATCTCGATCGCCCGGGCGCGGGCCAGCACTTCCCAATGATCCTTGCCGGTGACGAGGGTGAAGGCGGAGGGCAGGGCGACGATATCCGCGCCCTTGTCGGCGAGCGCCTGGAACAGATAGGGAAAGCGCAAATCGTAGCAAATGGCGCAGCCTATGGTGACGCCCTCGCAATCATAGGTGACGACTGCGTCGCCGGGCTTGAAGGCGGCGCTCTCGCGATATTGTGCGCCATCCGGGGCGGTGATGTCGAACATGTGAATCTTGCGGTAGCGCGCCACTTCCGCGCCGCTGCGATCGAAGGCCACCGTGGTGTTGTGGAGGCGCTCCTCGCCGGGGACTTTTTCCAGGATCGAGCCGGCGTGGATGAAGACGCCATATTCGCGGGCGAGGGCGCTGCAGAGCGAATAGGCGGGGCCGCCGGGCAGTTCCTCGGCGGCGGCGGCCTTGTCGGCGCGATTGCCGCCGATGAAGTCGAAAACCTCCGGCAGACAGATCCAGTCCGGGCGCTCCTCGCGAACGGCCTGGTCGATGAGCGCCCGGGCGGCGGCGAGATTGGCGGCCTTGTCGCTGACCGAATTCATCTGGACCAGGGTGACTTTCATCGCTTCACGTCTCACGGGCTGGAAGGGGCGGCGCCGCCGCCATGGGAGCGGCATTCTAGACCGGCGCGGCGGCGACGAAACGCGGAAATTTTCGCTTCCCTTCCTGCATTTCCGCATTGCATTGGCGCGGCGATGCTTCTAGTTTCCGCCCCGCCGACGTGCCGCCATAGCTCAGTTGGTTAGAGCACCAGATTGTGGATCTGGGGGTCCCCCGTTCAAGTCGGGGTGGCGGTACCATTTAATTCAAGAGCTTAGATGGCTCTGCCCCTCCCGGACCATCCCGCTTGGCTACCTATTAGCAACCACGGCGAAGCGTCTAAGCGGCGCGTCGATTCGTCGGGCGCGGAAGGCGTCTCGCTCGGCGTAAGCGTCGGTTGCATTTAGGCCGGCTCGCAACATAATAGCAGCGTTCACGCTTGAGGGGCGCACAATGCGTTTTGGAGTTCTTGTTGCTACGGGGCTGGCGCTGTTTTTGGGAGCTTGCGCCGGGCGTGATCCTGCACCTGTATCAAGCGTGCAAGCGCAGGACGCTTATTCCGACTGCACCATGATTCGGGCGGAAATCGAAGCCAACAACATGCGGGCGAATCAACTCGCGGACGAAGAAGGCTTGAAGGTAGCTCAGAACGTCGCGGCGGGCGTTGTGGGCGTCGTAATCTGGCCGGTTTGGTTCGGCATGGATTTCAAAGACGCCGCCGGAAAAGAAGTCACGGCATTACAAGCGCGCCAACAGTTCCTAACCGTGCTTGCAACCGATCGCTGTCGGCAGCCGGCTAAGTCGGCATCCCGGCGGTAGTTCGCACCTTAAGGCTTTTCGTCAGTCGTCGGGAAACAGCTCGCGCCAAAGTTTCTCGTCCTTTAGCTTTTGCAGGCGTTCCGCTTCTTCAATCTTTGGAAGTTCGCTTTTAATCCATTCGCGCTCGCGGCGTTCATAGGCTTCCTGCCGTTCGATGCGTCGCTGGCGGTCTTCCTCCTCGATTGTTCGGCTATACCAATTGTATAGCGCACAAACCACGACTCCGAGGACAAAGGCTGTCGCAGGGTCCATGATTTAGCCGCGCCTTCGGAATTTCGGAAAATTTATATTTCGGGCTGCGAAGGGGATTATGTTCAGTCGCAGGGCGAATTTTGGGGCACCGGGTAGGCCCCTGTCAAATTCTCGCGGGCGATCAATGCTCCGGCCGGACGTGCGAGACGCAGCGCCGCAGCCTGAACGAAACTCCTAACTTTCGCACAAATGCGTTGACCGCGATTCGTCAGTGACTTACGTTGTGCGAAAGTCATGAACGTAAGCGCCGTTTCCGTCCCATTGCCGCTGGAATGGAAGAGCAGCTTGCAATTCGTTGCGACAAGGCATTGCAAGCCTTTGGCGCAAAGCTTTGCCAGCGATTGGTTCAG
>NZ_WOVC01000117.1:0-714 GCF_011378635.1 Methylosinus sp. RM1 | reverse complement strand
GAGGCGATGCAGGCGGATGGCGATGGCGGACCGTCCCGAAGGTCGGGATGGAACGAAGAGATTGCGGACTGCGGAGAAGACGTCGACGAAATGTTGCAGCCCTCGCCACGATCGGAACCCCTGCATCGCTCGCTCGCGCTTTCGTAATGGGACGTGGGAATTTTCTGCCCGGTTGTTCAAACCCTTGTGCTGCCGATGCTCGACCCCCGGCATGAGCTTGCGGCGCGCCACCGCATAGGAGCCGAGCTTGTCGGTGATCATGCGCCTTGGGCGGCAGCCCTGCTTGTGAAGAAGTCGTTTCAGCAGTCGTTGAGCTGCTTTGGCGTTACGACGAACCTGAACGATTTCGTCGAGGACATATCCGTCCTGATCCACCGCACGCCACAGATAGCGCTTTTCGCCGTTGATCGTGACGACGACTTCGTCGAGATGCCAAACGTCGCGTCGACCCGGCTTTTTGCGCTTCAGGCGACCGACGTATTCGGGTCCGAATTTCTTGGCCCAGCGGCGGACGGTTTCGTAGGAGAGGTCGATCCCACGTTCGAGGAGCATCTCCTCGACGAGGCGCAGACTGAGTGGAAATCGGAAATAGAGCCAGACGGCATGGGCGATGATCTGCGGCGGGAAGCGATGGCGCTTGTAGCTCACGGGTGATTGTTTCATGGCGGGAAGATCGCCCGTGTCGGCTTACCCGCGCGTTAATGTGACAACGCC
>NZ_WOVC01000116.1:0-715 GCF_011378635.1 Methylosinus sp. RM1 | reverse complement strand
GCAAGGTGGGCCGGAGCTGATCGGCGACCTTGCGCCACTGCGCTTTGGCGGCGTCGGCGTCGTCCTGCGCGAAAGCCGTGGCGATGAAGGCGGAAACGACGCGGCGGCCGCTCTTGCCGGCATGAGCGAGCGCGTTGCGCATGAAGTGCACCCGGCAACGCTGCCAGCCGGCGTGCATCACCTTGGCGACAGCGGCTTTTATGCCCTCGTGGGCGTCGGAAACGACGAGCTTGACGCCGCGCAGACCGCGCCGCCGGAGCTTGCGCAGAAAATCGGTCCAGAAGGTTTCGGCTTCCGAAGGGCCGATGTCCATGCCGAGGACCTCGCGCCGTCCGTCGTTGTTGACGCCGATGGCGACAATCACCGCCACCGAGACGATACGGCCGTTCTGGCGGACTTTGACGTAAGTCGCGTCGATCCAGACATAGGGCCAATCGCCTTCGATCGGGCGATCGAGAAAGGCTTTGACCTTCTCGTCGATCTCCTCGCACAGCCGGCTGACCTGGCTCTTGGAGACGCCGGAGCCGCCCATGGCTTTGACGAGATCGTCGACAGAGCGCGTCGAGACGCCCTGCACATAGGCCTCTTGGATCACCGCCGTGAGCGCCTTCTCGGCCACGCGCCGCGGCTCGAGGAAGCAGGGAAAATAGGTTCCCTTGCGGAGCTTGGGGATGCGCAGCTCCACCGTTCCGGCCCGGGTCTCCCAGTCGCGATC
>NZ_WOVC01000115.1:0-719 GCF_011378635.1 Methylosinus sp. RM1 | reverse complement strand
GCACCACGTGTTTCTTGACGGCGATCTCTTTCCCGGCCACGAATCATCTCCAGCGCTGTTCCGCAGCCGCAGTGATTCAGAACTAACCGTCAAAAGCAATGACGCGGGCCAATAGCTAACCACTAACTTCGATTTCGTCTTATTTCATGCTGTTTCGCGTATTGCGTCGCGCGTCGCGATCCGAAACCCTTCGGAGGTCCGATATGCCCGTTCCGTCAGGGTCCGCGTCGTCATTCGTCGCATCGCTCATGGGAGTCGCGGGAGGCGAGCTGTTGATTCCGACGCTGGTGCTGCTCTTCAGCGCCGACATCAAGCTCGCCGGCAGCCTCTCGCTCGCCGTGAGTCTGCCGACCATGATCGTCGGCTTCACTCGTTACAGCCGCGACAGCGCTTTTGGCGTCGTGACGCGCAACAAGGCGTTCGTCCTCATCATGGCGTTGGGCTCGATCGCGGGAACTTTCATAGGCGGACGTCTTCTCGGGATCGTGTCGGATCAGCTCTTGATCCCGGCTCTCTCCTTGATTCTCGTGGCATCGTCGGCGAAGGTCTGGCGCCGCGAATAAATCGGCGGGAGTACCCGCTCTTCCTCAAACGACGCCCCCCTTTCGCCGTAAGCGCCGTTTCCGTCCCATTGCCGCTGGAATGGAAGAGCAGCTTGCAATTCGTTGCGACAAGGCATTGCACGCCTTTGGCGCAAAGCTTTGCCAGCGATTGGTTCA
>NZ_WOVC01000017.1:0-80283 GCF_011378635.1 Methylosinus sp. RM1 | reverse complement strand
GAGAATCGCCGGTGGCCGCCGCAAGCCGCTCGCTCGCTACGGCGCTATGAAAAGCGCGCGTCGCAAGCGGCTTGCTCCCGAGCTGCTACACCACCGGTGGGGGCACGACCTACATTCGGCTCAGCCATGAAGGCGATCTGAGTCGGGCTCCATGTCGATTGACGACAGGTGAGAGACACGAGAACCGTCCTGTCTGTCCGTCTGGAATGTCCGCTCATGGCGCCCATGGCCGTTCGGGACCGCGAACGAGGAACTTTGACCCATTGCGGTGTGCGCCAGGCAAGCTGGCAAAGAATAGGAGGTGGAAGTCCTTCACGGGGTAAGGCTAGCCAACCGCCCCGGCCCCGAGTGATGCGCGGCGTCTCGTGAGGGACGACGTGAAGCGTTCACAGGGGAGACCACGGGCCAAGTATTGAGCTGCGAAACGGGTCGAATTCCGAGGCGCCGATCTCATTCTGCTGAAGAGAAGGCAACATCTTTCCATGGCGAATTGGCTTGCATGGAAGGGGCCTCGCGCAGTCGTAGACCTTGAGCACGTGGAGACGTTCTTTGCACGGAACCTGGGAAGTCTCATTCGCGCCCGGCCAGGCAAGCCGGGCCGGTTCTTGGAGGCAGCAGCCGAACGATGAGCATGCACGCGAATGAGAATTCGGACGGGGTCATAGTACCTGGGAAGCGGTCGAACAATGAGGGCCTGCCCTCGGCGGAGACTGTGGAGGGAAGGACCTCGCCCAAGGGGAACGGCGATGAGACGACCGCGGTCCGGACACTGTGCCGGGACACTGCGTCGGACGGGCTCATCGCCGTGCGCCGAGCGGCGCGACAGAGCAAGAGTGTGCGGTTCACAGCGTTGCTGCATCACATCACCGCTGATCTTCTGGAGCAGAGCTACCATTCGCTTGAACGGAACTCAGCGCCAGGAATCGACGGCGTGACGTGGCGGACCTACGGAGAGAACCTCGAAGAGAGGCTGAGAGACCTGCACGCTCGGGTGCATCGGGGCAGTTACAGAGCGCGGCCAGCTAGACGAACTTACATTCCGAAGGCGGATGGCTCCAAACGGCCCTTGAGCATTCTGTGCTTGGAGGACAAAATCGTCCAGCACGCGGTCGCGTCGGTCCTCGAAGCGATCTACGAGGAGGATTTTCTTGGGTTCTCCTATGGATTCCGACCGGAGCGAGGCCAGCACGACGCGCTGGACGCGCTTCACGTCGGCATCCTCAGGAAGCGCGTGAACTGGGTGATCGATGCGGATATCCGGGCCTTTTTCGATGCCATGGCCCATTCTTGGATTATCCGTTTCCTCGAGCACCGCATCGCGGACAAGCGCATCCTGCGCCTCATTGTAAAGTGGCTCAAGATCGGCACTGTCGAAGATGGACGCAGAACTCGTGGTGTGTGTGGTGCTCCGCAGGGGGCGGTGATCTCACCAATCTTGGCGAATATCTACCTGCACTACGTGTTCGATCAATGGGTCCATCGCTGGCGTCGCACCAAGGCGTCTGGCGATGTGATCGTCGTGCGCTATGCGGACGACACCATTATCGGCTTTCAATATGAGCACGAGGCGCGGGCGTTCCTTGACGAGCTCAAGGAAAGAATGCGCGAGTTCGAATTGGCGTTGCATCCAGACAAAACCCGGCTGATCCGCTTTGGCCGTTACGCGGCCAGACAACGTGCAAAGCTCGGAGAGGGGAAGCCCGAAACTTTCGACTTCCTCGGCTTCACCCACTTCTGCACGCGATCGCGCAAATGGGGCTCCTTCGTCATCGGACGCAAAACGATCAAGAAGCGCATGAGAGCCAAGCTGTTGGCCATCAAGATAGAGTTGCGCAAGAAAATGCGCGACCCCATCGCAAAAACCGGCGGTTGGATGAAACAGATGTTGCAAGGGCATCTGAACTACTTCGCGGTCTCGGGCAACGACCCGAGCCTCTGGTGGTTCTTCAACAAGGCGAAGCGCCTTTGGCTTGCGTCGTTGAGACGGCGCAGCCAGACCGCGCGACTCTCGTGGGAGAAGTTCATCCGGCTCATCGACCGCTTCTTTCCGCCAATCAGAAGGCTACACCCATTGCCATGTCACCGTTTCGACGCCAAAACCCAAGGGAGGAGCCCGGTGCGTTAGCAGCGCACGCCGGGATCTGTGCGGGGGGCGGGGAGAAATCCTCGTCCCTACCGCGACCATTCGTCCAGGAGGGCAGAGCTTCAAAGCGCACAACAAACTCTACACCGGCACGGCGACGGGAGGTGTCATTTTGAACTTCCCCCCGGTGGCGGCCACCGGAACATGAGAAGTTCTGGTCGCTTAGGAACTACCTCATGCGTCCTTCGCAGTCCCACTTTTTCGCAAACCTTTATAGAAGCATAGTTGTTACGCCGGATCGTAGCGAAAACACTCCTCCCAGCATCTTTAGCAACCATCATCACCGCGGAGGCTGCCTCGGACGCCAGCCCTTGGCTTTGGTACAGATAGTGGACCACGTACCCAAGCTCAAGGCTTTCATCAGTCCCGATGAAAAAGCCGCAAAGCCCCACGACCTCGCGATTATCCAGTTCCATTGCAAGCATGCAGAAACAGTATCTGGCTTCGTCCTCGATGCGACGTTGAAGCCATCGCTCGGTATCCTCGAGCCCGTGCTGCCGCCATGAGACATCTTTCGTTGTTATTGGGCAGGAAAGAATGCGGAATACCGCGGACAGATCACACCGACGAAGAGGTCGCAAAAAGAGTCGAGGCGTTGTGATTGGGGCAAAGATGAGTGTCATTGTCGTGCAGCGGACGTTTCAATCTGCCTGTAGGGACCTAAATTTCAAAATCATATGTTATAGCGCAGCGGATCGTGTGTTTCGAAAATACCCGCTCATGCGCGAGCTCACCGTCGGACCTTTCTCATCACAACGGAATGGCGCCGCTCGCAATTCTTCCAAGGGTGCTGAGCATCAGCGAGCACTCGACCTCCATGACAAGACTTTCGAGACCTCGAGCTTCGATGCCCGCAGGTATCGGAAAGCGTTCCTGAGCGATAATGGACCCGTGATCGTAATCGCCATCCACCAGATGAATCGTTGCGCCTGTCTCTTGCGCGCCGGATGTGAGCACGGCTTCATGCACCTTGCGGCCATACATTCCGCTTCCTCCGAAGGCGGGCAGGAGCGCAGGGTGCGTGTTCAGGATGCGGTTTTCGAATGCTCGAAGCGTCATAGGTCCGAGCTTCCGCAGGTACCCTGAGAGGATGACGAGGTTCGTGCCGGAGGCAAGCAACGCCTCGCACAGTAGCAGGTCTGCGCCAGCTGGGTCGCGGACTGTCGGTATTACACATGTCGGAACCCCGGCTTCTCGGGCAAATGAGATAGCTTGGGCTGAATCCTTGTTGCTCACGACCAGGACGGCTTGCGCGTCGAGTCGACCGAGAGTGATGTCTTGAATGACCGCGCGCATGGCGGTGCCATTGTTCGATGCCAGAAAGCCTAGACGTAGCATCAGGTAATTTCAGCATGGTCCTCTGAGGGACGCAAGTCTCGAAGCGTGTCGGGGAATGACCGCTCCTGGCGCGGGTTCCCCCTTTCCCGATGGCGAAGGAGGAACTGTCACCCGAACCGGTCGCTCGCTAAGGCACCGTCTCCGGTCATTTCGTCGCCAAAGAAAGAGCCGATCTCGGGGAAAGGCGATTGAATACAAAACCTATATATAGTATAGATTTATCGGGAGATTGCCATGATAGCGCTTCTTGTAAGGCTCGTTCCTTTCGTATTTTTTCCGTTCGAATGTTTCGCGGCAGCGGCAACAGCGAGCGCGCTCAGGGTTGGCGAGCCTGTGGAAGGGACGCTCGCGTTCGGAACGGCGCAGAGCTACGCGCTGGCGCTCCACGCGGGCGATTACGTTGAGGCGACGCTCGAAGAACACGGCTCCTCCGGCCAAATCTTGGTTCTCGCGCCGAATGGCTCACGTTCGAGAAAATTCAATATGGACGGCGCGAAGCGCAAATTCGCCTTCGTCGCCGACGCCGATGGACCCCATACCATTCAATTGAGAACAGAAGTCAATTCTGGTCGCGCAGGTGAAAAAGCCGGAACCTTCGGTTTACGAATAGACCGGGTCTTGCCGCTTTCTGAACGGATGAGGCTCGGGACAGGCCGAACACCCTACGCCGTTCCAGAAATCGCAGCGCTTCAGCGCGAGCTTCCTTCGCCGGGCGCGACTGAACGATTCTGGCGACATGTTGCGGAGGTTGGAACGCCTCTCGTCACGCCGATCGCCGACGACGAAGCCCATCAGTTGGCGACATTCTTGTGGCGTGGCGATTCGACCACGCAAAACGTCGTGGTTATCGGCCCATCCGATCGGCCGATAACCGATTATCTGATGGATCACATTCCCGACACGGACGTGTGGCGTCTGACGCTGAAACTTCCCGCTGGCGCACGCTTCGCTTACACGCTTTCCATCAACGATCCTCTGGTTCTCGAAGGGCCGCGCGCCGCCGAGCGCGCGGCCACCCAGCAGGCGGACCCGCTCAATCCGAAGAAGAGCTGGAACTATGCGCCTGGGGCGGGGATTCATGAATATTCGAGCATGGCGGAACTGCCGGGGGCGCCTTCGCAGCCCTGGATTTTGAAGAGGCCCGGAGTCCCCGAAGGGAAGGTCGAGCACATGCCCTTCAAGAGCGATTTGCTCGGGAACGAACGCAAGATCACGGTCTATACGCCAGCCGGCTATCAGAAAGGCGGGGGGCCTTTCGATCTTCTCGTCCTTTTCGACGAAAACGCCTACATCGACCGTGTTCCGACTCCCACGATCCTCGATAATCTCATTGCGTCCGGGTCGATTCGGCCGATGGTCGCTGTCCTGATCGCCAATCCGAACCAGGAAACACGGGTGAAGGAACTGGCGCCGAATCCGACCTTCGCTGACTTTCTCGCGAATGAGTTGATCCCCTGGGTCCATACCCGTTACCGCGTCACTGCCGAGCCGAGCCGGACCGTCGTCGCCGGGTCGAGCTTCGGCGGCATAGCCGCGACTTATGCCGCGCTTCGCCATCCGGAAATTTTCGGCAACGTCCTTTGCCAATCAGGTTCGTTCTGGTGGGCTCCGGACCATAGATATGGCGGAGACCCTCTCACCGAGACGAATTGGCTGGCCAAGCAATTCATCGCGAGCTCCAAGCTGCCTATTCGGTTCTACATGGACGCCGGACTGTTCGAAGTCGATTTTTCGGGGAGCGGCGGCGGCATCCTCGAGCCGTCTCGGCAGATGCGCGACGTTCTCCTCGCGAAGGGCTATGAAGTTCATTACAAGGAATTCGCGAGTGGTCATGACTATCTGAATTGGCGAGGAACCCTCGCCGACGGATTGATGATGCTGACTGGCGTGACACAGAGCGCGAAACGATGAGGCTCCGACATGGAGGTTTTTCTTAGGTTCATCGCGATCGTCCCACGCCGTCCAAAAGATCGGCCAACAAGGGGCTCGTGAGCGATTCTCGCGCAAGTCGGAGAGGTAATGATGCATGTCTTGGCGCCGATCGGAATAGCGATGATTTTCATCCTCGCCATAGTGCTGAATAAAAATATTCGTGATGAACCTGGAGCAACTATTACGGACTTCGTCCGTCGAATTACACTTCGTAAAGCGCTTCGTATCGTCGCTGTCGTAATTTTGACATTCGCATTCATATATACTCTTCCTATTGATCTGGCTATATTATATGCTTTAGATCTCATGGTTTATTTTGAGGCGTTCGCAGCCGTATCCTTGCTTGCTGCGCAAGGCCGTGCACAATCAATCTGGTATCTAACACACAAGATATATGAATATTTGCAGCGCGCTGTGACTGGGCTCCGCGTGATTTCTGTGCAGAAAGGCGCTTCATTTTATCGGTATGGGAACCGCGCAAGACGCTGGAAACGCTTCATCACTGTTTCGATGAAATCGGACGAAGATCCAGACCCAGGCTGCGCGGATTTGCTGCCGATCTGAACCGGAACGAAGCCGAGCCTATATCGTATCGCTACGACGAATCTCGCGCGAAAGTCTGCATATGGCGCATAGCCGAATTCAAACTGACCCACCCCAACATTCGGCGGCGCACGTCTGACTCATTGGATCATATTTTCCAGTTGCTTTGACTGACTCATTGGAGTAGCATCCTTCATGGCTCGAACGGCTCCGATCAGCGTCGTCGAAACGCCGGAGTTTCTGTCGGCGACCCGCAAGCTCATGAGTGACGAGGAACGGGCGCTTCTCGTGGATTATCTCGCCTACAATCCGACGGCTGGCGATCTGATCCCCGGAACGGGCGGCGTGCGGAAGCTGCGCTGGGGATTGGAAGGCCGCGGCAAGCGAGGCGGGGCGCGGGTGATCTATTTCCACCGCGACGCCGGCATGCCGCTCTTCGCGCTGACCGCCTTCGCCAAGAATGAGCGGGCCGATTTGAGCCAGCAGGACCGCAATGACTTCCGGCAGCTTACGACGCTGCTGATCGAGGCATTCAAGAGGAGAACGCCATGAGCAAGGTTGCCGACAGCATCCGGCGCGGGCTCGAGGAAGCGGTGACCTATGTCGAGGGCAGGGCGGACGAGAGCGCCTATCGCGTCCATGTGCCGGAGAAGATCGACGTAAAGGCGATCCGCACACGCCTGGACATGACGCAGGAAGAGTTCGCGGGCCGGTTCGGGTTCAGCGTCAACACGCTGCGTCATTGGGAACAAGGCTCGCGACAGCCGGAAGGACCGACCAGAGCCTATCTTCTGGTGATCGAGCGCGCGCCCAAGGCCGTCCAGAAGGCTTTGCGGGCCGTGTGATGCGTGTAGAGTGTTTTGGACGCCTACGCCAGAATCGCCGTTCGCGAGTATTTTTGCGCCACCGTACGACGAAGGGATTTTCGGTCTTCTCATCCTCGACTTGCCGCTGCTTCATGCCCGTTTGATTTCGGAAAGAAAGCGAGCGACGGCATGGCGGATGACACGGAATCCGAGCCGGGCGACCTCATACCGGCCAACGACAATCGAGGCCCGGACGGTAAACGGGGTGAACCGAACCGGGAGACACGGCGACAGTTGGATCAGGTGGCGCTCACCATCGCGCGGCTGATCGGACGCCTGCGCAAGCTCGGCGAGGATGTGACGCAGACATTGGAAACGACGCCGCGTCAGTGGAAAGTGATCGAGACCGTGCGGGAGAAGTTCTCCTGCCGCGACTGTGAGAAGATCACGCAGCCGCCGGCGCCGTTCCATGTCGTTCCGCGCGGCTGGGCGGGGCCGAGCCTTTTGGCGATGATCGCTTTCGAGAAGTTCGGCCAGCATCAGCCGCTGAACCGTCAGGCGGATCGTTATGCGCTCGAAGGCGCGCCGATCGCTTTGTCGACCATGGCCGATGCGATCGGCTCCATTTGCGCGGCGCTCGAGCCTCTGCGGCTTCTCATAGAAGAGCATGTTCTTTCCGCCGAGCGCCTGCATGGCGACGATACGATCGTGCCCGTGCTCGCGAAGGGCAAAACCGACACCGGCCGCTGCTGGGTCTATGTGCGCGACGACGCGCCCTTCGGCGGCGCCGGACCGCCCGCTGCGATTTTCTATTACTCGCGTGATCGCAAAGGCGAACATCCGCAGACCCATTTGGCGAACTACTCCGGCATTCTGCAAGCGGACGCCTATGACGGCTACAACAAGCTGTATGCAGCGGAGCGCAAGCCTGGCCCGATCCTCGAGGCGGCGTGTTGGGCGCACGCGCGGCGCCCGTTCTTCGTCATGGCCGACATCGATGCGAACGCCCGTCGCAAGGCGGCGGGGAAAAAGGAGATTCCTTTGTCGCCGATCGCGATAGAGATCGTGCGCCGCATCGATGCGCTGTTCGAGATCGAGAGGTCGATCAACGGCAAGAGCGCGCAAGAACGCCTCGCCGTTCGCCGAGCGTCGAGCCGACCTCTCGTCGACGCGCTCGAGAGCTATATGCGCGAACAGGTCGCCAAGCTCTCGCGTGGACATGATCTTGCCAAAGCGATGCAATATATGCTGAAGCGATGGCCGGCCTTCACGCTGTTCCTCGACGACGGGCGCGTTTGCGTCTCGAACAATGCAGCCGAGCGTGGACTGCGGGGAATTGCTCTGGGACGAAAATCATGGCTGTTCTGCGGGTCTGACCGTGGAGGCGAGCGCGCCGCCGCTATGTATGGGCTCATCGTCACAGCGAAGATGAACGGCGTCGATCCGCAGGCCTGGCTCGCCGACGTCCTCGCGCGCATCGCCGCGCATCCGGCGCATCGGCTCGATGAATTGCTGCCGTGGAACTGGCGCCAGAAGGATAAAGCTGCGCCGGCGCTGGCGGCCTGACCATGCACGTCAACAAGGTCTCTCACGTCACGACCATCGATCGTATCGCTGCGCAGCTCGGCGAAAGCGTCGACTTCCTCCATGACGTCGCCAATGAAATGGAGCCCGAGGATGGCGTGATCTGGGTCTATGGCCTCGGCGACCTCGAGATCCTGGCCTTCACCGACTTCGGCATCGAAAACCTCGTCGAGCTCATCAAAATCCACAAAGAGATGAAGTCGCCTCAAGAGCGCTGACGCGACGGTCCTGCGGCCCACGGCGAATGCTTACTTGTGATTGGAGCATGGCGGGGTTGCAGTGATCGAGAAATGGGCGTCGCCACGAATTTGTTAACCTGAGTTCGGAGCTCTGATTCATTCTCAGGCTATATTGATTATTCCTATCGTTATAGTATATTTTTGTCGACTGAAGAGGGGCCGGCGCAGTGATGCCGCCGGTCCGACGCTGGCCTTTCGACGGCGCGAGCTGCGCGCCTATGTCTGAAAGCAATTTACGCGGAGCGCGGCTGAATGAGTTCCGATATCACCGAGGCTGCGCCCCCTTCCCCCATCGAGGCCGCGAGGCGCCTCCTGGCGCGTCGAAATGCGAGATGGATCGTCGCCGCCCTCCTCGGCGCGGCAACGCTCGCCGCCTGGCGTTTCTACCCGAGCGACGCGCCGTCGCCGCCGGGAGCCGGCGGGAAAGGGCCGACGATCGCCGTCGCCGCCGCCGAGGTGACGAGCGGCGATTTCCCGGTCGTGTTCTCGGGCCTCGGCACAGTGACCGCCGCAGCGACCTCGATCGTGAAGCCGCAGGTCTCCGGGCCGCTGACGCAGGTGAGCTATGTCGAAGGACAGATGGTCAAGGCCGGCGACCGCCTCGCCCGGATCGATCCGCGTCCCTTCGAGCTCGCCGTCGCCCAGGCGGAAGCCCAGCTCCAGAAGGACGAATCGCTGCTGCAAAACGCCGAACGCGACCTCGCCCGCTACGAATCCCTGCGGACGAGGCTCAAAGACAGCGTCTCGGGACAGCAGCTCGACACGCAGCGTTCGCTCATCGGCCAATATCGCGCCACAGTCGAATTGGATCGCGCCCTCGTCGGACAGGCGAAATTGAATTTGAGCTACACGCATATCGCTGCGCCGATCGACGGCCGCATCGGCCTGCGGCTCGTCGATCCCGGCAATATCGTGCAGACCAATGACGCGAGCGGCATCGCCGTTGTGACGCGGCTGACGCCGATCACGGTGATATTCACTCTGCCGGAAGTGAAGCTGCAGAGCGTGCTCCGGCGCTTCCGATCCGGAGAGAAGCTCTTCGTCGCGGCCTTCAATCACGAACATTCCGGCGAGCTCGCGCGCGGCGTTCTCTATGCGATCGACAATCAGATCGACGCCTCCTCCGGCACGGTGAAGCTGCGCGCCGAATTCGCCAACGACGACGAGACGCTCTATCCCAATCAATTCGTCAACGCCGAGCTGACAGTGGAGACGCTGAAGAGTGTCGTTCTCGTCCCGGCCGCTGCGATCCAACGCGGAGCCAGAGGGCCCTTTGTCTATCTGTTCGACGGCGAGGACAAGGTCGCCGTCCGGCCGGTTCGGCTCGGACCCGGCGATAGCGAGCGCGCGGTGATCGAGGAAGGCCTCCGGCCCGGCCAGCGCGTCGTGGTGGAAGGCGTCGACCGATTGCGCGACGGCGCCAGGGTCATCGTCGCGCGAGGTCCGGGAAGCGAGAAAAATGGGGCGCCCGCCGATGGACGCCGTCCGCAAGAAAAAGCCGTCGCGCGATGAGCGCTGTCGACATTTCGCGTCCCTTCATCGAGCGGCCGGTCGCCACGACATTGCTGATGGCGGCGATTTTTCTCGCGGGGGCCATCGGCTTCCGCCTGCTGCCCGTGTCGGCGCTGCCGCAGATCGACTATCCGACGATCGAGGTGCGCACCTTCTACCCCGGAGCCAGCCCGGAGGTGATGGCGGCGACGATCACCGCCCCGCTCGAACGCCAACTCGGGCAGATGCCGGGACTGACGCAGATCGCCTCCGCCAGCTCCGGCGGCGCGTCGATCATCACCTTGCAGTTCAGCTTGAAGCTCACGCTCGACTTCGCAGAGCAGCAGGTGCAGGCGGCGATCAACGCCGCTTTGAGCTTCCTGCCGAACGACCTGCCGGCGCCGCCGATCTACGCCAAGATCAATCCCGCGGACGCGCCGGTGCTCACGCTCGCGCTGCGCTCGAAGACGCTCGCCCTGACGCAGGTTCAGGATCTCGCCGACAGTCGCGTCGCGCAGAAGATATCGCAGCTCTCGGGCGTCGGGCTCGTCAGCGTCGCAGGCGGCAACCGACCTGCGGTGGTGGTGCGCGCCAATCCGGCGAAACTCGCGGCGCATTCTCTCTCGCTCGAAGATCTGCGCGCCGTCATCTCGAACGCCAACGTCAATCTTCCCAAGGGCAATATCGACGGGCGGGCGCAGCAATTCGCCATCGACGCCAACGACCAGATCCGCGACGCCAAGGACTACGAGGGCCTCGTCGTCGCCTCCCGCCCCGGCGGCCCGGTAAGGCTCCGCGACGTCGCGGAAGTGGCCGACGGCTCGGAAAATAGCGAGCTCGGCGCCTGGACCGATCTCGAGCCGGCGATCATCGTGAATGTGCAGCGCCAGCCCGGCGCCAATGTCATCGCCGTCGTCGATCAGATCAAGGCGCTGCTGCCGGCGCTCGCCGCTTCGCTGCCGGCCTCAATGGATGTGACCGTGCTCACGGATCGCACGACGGCGATCCGCGCCTCGATCCACGACGTCGAGATGGAGCTCATCTTTTCCGTCGGCCTCGTCGTGGCGGTGATCTTTTTGTTCCTGCGCAGCCCGCGCGCGACGCTCATTCCGAGCGTGGCCGTGCCCCTCTCGCTCATAGGCGCGCTTGCGGCGATCTATCTGCTCGGATATAGCCTCAACAATCTCACGCTGATGGCGCTCACCATCGCCACCGGCTTCGTCGTCGACGACGCCATCGTGATGATCGAGAACATCTCCCGCTACATCGAGCGCGGCGACACGCCGCTTCAGGCTGCGCTGACCGGCGCCCGCGAGATCGGCTTCACTATCGTGTCTTTGACGATTTCGCTCATCGCCGTGCTCATTCCGCTGCTGTTCATGGGCGATGTGGTCGGACGGCTGTTCCGCGAATTCGCCGTGACGCTCGCCGTCACCATCGTCATCTCGGCCGTCGTCTCGTTGACCCTCGCCCCGATGCTCAGCGCCAAGCTGCTGCGCCGGCAGGACGCTCATACGCATGAGAAGCACTCGCAACAGGACGAAGGAACGAACGACTGGTTCCACCGGCTGATCGACGCCTATGGCGAGACGCTGCGCATCGTCCTCGCGCATCCGCGCGAGACGCTGGCGAGCTTCGTCGCGACGCTGGCGCTGACCGGCGCGCTCTACGCCGCCATCGGCAAGGGCTTCTTCCCCGTACAGGACACGGGGCTCGTGCAGGGTTTCTTCGAAGGAGGACAATCGCTGAACTACGAGGCGATGACGAAAAAGCAGCTGGATCTCGTCGAGCTGCTTCTCGCCGATCCGGCCGTGGAGAGCGTATCTTCATTTCTCGGCGTCGACGGCGTCAATCGCACGCTCGACAGCGGACGGCTGCTCATCAAGCTGAAACCGAAGTCGCAGCGCGCCGAGCCGATCTCCGTGGTGACGCGCCGGTTGCAGGATGCCGCGCGGGCGCGCGCCACGGGGGCGTTGTTCCTGCAGCCCTCGCAAGATCTCTCGATCGATGCCGGCGTCTCACGCGGCGAGTATCATTTCGCTCTGCAGGACGCCAATCCCGCCGAACTCGCGGACTATTCGCGCCGTCTCGTCGACAAATTGTCGGCGCTGCCGCAATTTCGCGACGTGTCGAGCAGCGCACAGGACGGCGGCCGCGCCCTCTTCGTCGAAATCGACAGAGACGCCGCGGCGCGCTACGGCATTTCCGTTTCGACGATCGACAATATCCTCTACGACGCCTTCGGTCAGAGGATAGTTTCGACGCTGTTCACGCAGACCAACCAATATCGCGTCATTCTGGAAATCGCCAAGCGCGGCGGGTCCGGCGTCGAGACGCTCGGCGGCCTGCGCATTCCCGCGAACGGCGGCAAGGAGACGCCGCTCGCCTCGATCGTGAAAATCAGCGAGATCGCCGCGCCGCTCTCGATCGACCATCTCGCGCAATTTCCCGCGACGACCATCTCCTTCAATCTCGCGGCCGGCCATTCGCTCGGCTCCGCGATGGAGGCGCTCGTCGCAGCGCAGGTCGAGCTGCGGACGCCGGCGAGCGTGATCACGGTGTTTCAGGGCGCGACGCAGGCGTTCAACGCCTCGTCGGTCAGCACGCTGCTGCTGATCCTCGCGGCGATCGTCACGGTCTATATCGTCCTCGGCGTGCTCTACGAGAGCTACATTCATCCGGTGACGATTCTCTCCACCTTGCCATCGGCGGCCATCGGCGCGCTGATCGCCCTGATGCTCGCCGGCGAGGATTTTGGCGTCATCGGAGTCATCGGCGTCATTCTGCTCATAGGCATCGTCAAGAAGAACGCCATCATGATGATCGACTTCGCCTTGCAGGCGGAGCGCGACGACGGTCTCGCGCCGCGCGAGGCGATCTATCGGGCCTGCATCTTACGGTTTCGGCCGATTCTGATGACGACGCTCGCCGCCATGCTCGGCGCCCTGCCACTGATGCTGGGATCCGGGGAAGGCGCGGAGCTACGCCAGCCGCTCGGCGCGTCGATCATCGGCGGGCTGATCTTCAGCCAGATTCTCACGCTCTACACGACGCCGGTGATCTATCTCGCCTTCGACGGCTGGGCGAAATCCTTGCATCGTCGGACGGCGTCGCTGGCGCGAGCGCGCGAGGCGACATGAGCGTCGCCGCGAAAGCGATCTCCCGGCCCGTCGCGACGAGTCTCTTGATGTTGGGCGCGGTGCTCGCCGGCCTGTCCGCTCTCGTTCTGCTGCCCAAGGCGACGGTCCCGAGTATCGACTTTCCGGTGATCTCGATTTCCGCCACGATGCCGGGCGGCAGTCCGGAAACGATGGCTGCCTCCGTGGCGACGCCGCTCGAGCGGCGTCTCGGACAGATCGCCGGCGTCACCGAAATGACTTCGTCGAGTTCGCTCGGCTCGACGCGCATCTCGCTGCAATTCGACCTCGACCGCAATATCGACGGCGCCCAGCGCGACATACAGGCGGCGATCGCCGCCGCACGCGCGGACTTGCCGGCCGCATTGCGCAACAATCCGACGTTTCGGACCTCCAATCCCTCCGAAGTGCCTGTGGCGATCATCGCGCTCTTCTCGCAGCGGCTGAGTTCGGGCCAATTGTTCGAGATCGCGGCCAATGTGCTGCAGCAGAAATTCGCGCAGCTCGAGGGAGTGGGGCAGGTGAGCGTCGGCGGCTCCGCACTTCCAGCCGTCCGCGTCGAGCTCGATGCGCCCTCTTTGTTCGAGCACGGGGTTTCGCTCGAGGATGTGCGCGCCGCGCTCGCCGCCGCCAATTTCAACGGCCCCAAGGGCGCGATCGACGAGGGCGACAGGCGTCTGACGCTCTACGCCAACGACCAATCCCGCAGAGCCGCCGACTATCAGGGGCTCGTCGTCGCCTATCGCGACGGCGCGGCGGTGAAGCTGCGCGACGTCGCCGAAATCGTCGACTCGGTGGAGGATTTACGCAATTACGGGATGAGTAACGGCCGCACCGCGGTGCAAGTGCAGATTTTCCGTCAGCCCGGCGCCAATTTCATCGATGTCGTCGACCGGGTGAAGGCGCTGATGACGCCGCTCGGGGCGGCGTTGCCCGCCGATGTGGAGATGCGTCTCGTGCAGGACCGCACGCTGACGATCCGCAGCTCGCTGAACGAGATCGGGCTGACGCTGCTCATCACCATCCTGCTCTCCGTGTTCATCGTCTATCTGTCGCTGAAGAGCGTTCGGGCGACGATCGCGCCGAGCGTCTGCGTGCCGGTTTCGCTGATCGGAGCCGTCGGCGCGATGTATCTGCTCGGCTACAGTCTGAACAATCTCTCGCTGATGGCGCTCACCATCGCCACCGGATTCATCGTCGACGACGCTATTGTCGTCGTGGAGAATGTGATCCGCCGCATCGAATCGGGCGAGCCGCCGCGCTCGGCCGCGCTGAACGGCGCCAACGAAGTCGCGCCGACTATCGTCTCCATGAGCCTCTCGCTCCTCGCCGTGTTCCTGCCGATTCTGTTCATGGGCGGAATCGTCGGCCGGCTGATGCGCGAATTCGCCATGACTTTGTCGGTGGCGATTCTCGTCTCGCTCGTCCTCTCCCTCACCGCGACGCCGATGTTGTGCTCGTGCGTGCTGCGCGAACGGTGCGGGCCGCGTGGCTTTTTTCTGGCGCGCTGGAGCGAGCGCGGCTTTGCGGCGCTGCAACGCGCCTATGTGCGCAATCTGGACATCGCCTTGCGCTGGCCGCGCGTCACTCTCGGCGTTCTGCTCGCCACCATCGCGCTCAACTTTTATCTTTTCGATCTTGTGCCGAAGGGCTTCTTCCCGATCCAGGATTCGGGGCGCATGCGCGGCGCCATCGTCGCCGACCAGAGCGTGTCCTTTCCGGTGATGAAGGAGAAGCTCGAGAAGTTCGTGACGATCATCGAGGCGGATCCCGACGTCGCCTCGGCGACGGGTACGATCGGAGGCGGGTTCGGCCCCGGCGGCGCGATCAATGTGGCCGATTTGCTGGTTACTCTGAAGCCGCTCGGCGAGCGCAAAGCCACGGCGAACGAGATCATGGCGAGGCTGCGCCCGAAATTCGCTCGCGTGAGCGGGGCGAACCTCTTCCTGCAATCGGTGCAGGACATACGCATGGGCGGACGCACGAGCAACGCGCTGTTTCAATATACGCTGCTTTGCGATGATCTCGACGCGCTACGCCGCTATGCGCCGCGCATCGTCGAGGAGCTGCGGCGCGGCGGAACGCTGCTCGACGTCAGCTCAGACCAGCAGGACAAAGGGTTGCGCCGCGAGGTGGTCATCGATCGTGCGAAAGCGGCGCGTCTCGACGTGACCACGAGCGCGATCGACAATACGCTGTACGACGCCTTTGGACAGAGGCAAGTATCGACGATCTACGAGCCGCTGAACCAGTATCATGTGGTGATGGAGGCGGCGCCGCGATTTCGAGAGACGCTCGAATCGCTCGACGAGCTCTATATCGGAGGGCGCGTCGGCGCGGCGACGCGCGCCTTTTCGCCACGCGATCCGACGAGCCTCTCGAACGCCATAAATGTCGTGGCGTCGCCGATGGTTCCGTTCTCGTCATTCGCTCGATTCGGCGACGACGTAACGCCTTTGCAGGTGAATCACCATGGCCATTTCGCGGCGATCACGATCTCCTTCAATCTCGGCGAAGGCAAGTCGCTTCGCGACGCTGAGGACGCGATCAGGGACGCCATGACGAAGGTCGGCGCGCCGGCGACGCTGCAGGGCGTCTTCGCCGGCACGGCAACGGGCTATCGGGACGCGCTCGCCAATCAGCCGCTGATGATCGCCGCCGCGCTGGCCGCGGTCTATATCGTCCTCGGCGTGCTCTATGAGAGCTTCCTGCATCCGCTCACCATCATCTCGACGCTGCCCTCGGCCGGCGTCGGAGCCTTTCTCGCGCTGCTCGGTTGCGGCGCGGAGCTCAGCATCATCGCGATGATCGGCGTGTTGCTGCTCATCGGCATCGTGAAGAAGAACGCCATCATCCTCGTCGATTTCGCGCTCGACGCCGAGCGCCGGCTCGGAATGAGCTCCGACGAAGCGATCCGCGCCGCCTGCGTCACGCGCTTCCGCCCCATTCTCATCACGACGCTCGTCGCTCTGTTCGGGGCGCTGCCGCTCGCGCTCGGCTCTGGAGAGGGCGCCGAGATGCGCCGTCCGCTCGGCGTCGCCATCGTCGGCGGCCTGCTGGTCAGCCAGATATTGACGCTCTATACGACGCCAGTGGTGTTTCTCTACATCGATCGGTTGAGATTTGGCCTCGGGTCTCTGAGGGACGCGACGCGAGGTGGAGGCGGCGGCGCACGTCCCTGAGAGCGATTCGATTCCGCCGCACGGTGTGAGCAGCCAAAGAATTTTTGCGACTCGTCGATGCTCCCGCTCGCGGAGGAGAGGCTCAATCTCGCGGCGATCTCGACATCGTCGCCGAACGCGCGGCTTGCCAAATTCAAAGAAAGAACTAGACTACTAATGTAATAAATTGGTGGCATGCGATGCGCCGCGGAGAAGCGCCGATCGGGCGCCCTCGGCGGTGAATCGGAAACGTCTTTCCGTTTGGACAATGCGACTTTCTCACAAATCTATTGCCCGACCCGTGGCGACGACGCTTTTGACCATCGGCTGCATGCTGGCGGGAGCGAGCGCGTTCTTCTACTTGTCGATCGCGCCATTTCCTCAGGTCGATTATCCGACGATCTACGTCACGGCGATGATGCCGGGCGCAGGGCCGGAAACGATGGCGTCTTCTGTCGCAACCCCGCTCGAGCGTCATTTGGGCCGGATCGCCGACGTTCGTGAAATTTCCTCTTCGAGCATTTCCGGCATGTCGTCGATCTTTCTCGAATTCGGGCTCGCGCGCAGCGTCGACGGAGCGGCGCGCGACGTTCAGGCTGCGATCAATTCGGCGCGCGCCGAGCTGCCGGCTTCGTTGCGGAGCAACCCGACTTATACGAAAGCCAATCCGGGCGAAAACCCGATTTTCATCCTCGCATTGACCTCGTCGAAGCTGTCCCAGAGCGCGATCTACGACGCGGCGACCATCGTGTTGCAGCAAAAGCTCGCGCAGGTGGAAGGCGTCGGGCGCGTCCTGATCGTAGGCGCCTCGCTTCCAGGCGTTCGCATCGAGATCAACCCCGGTCTCATTGCGAAATCCGGAGTCGCGCTCGAGGAGGTTCGCGCGGCAGTCGCCGCCACCAACGTCAGCCTCCCCAAGGGCGCGCTCGAGGTGCAGGACGGCCGGCTGCAGATCTACGCGAACGACCAAATTTTCAAGGCCGAGGATTACCGCGACATTGTCGTCGCCACCCGCAACGGCAAGCCGGTTCGTCTCTCCGACGTCGCCGGGGTCGCCGACTCGGTCGAAGACCTACGCACCATGGGCCTATGCAACGGCGCGCCCGCGGTTCAGGTCATTCTCTATCGTCAGCCAGGCGCCAATATGGTCGAAACTGTCGATCGTGTTCGGGCGCTCATGCCGGCTCTCTCCCATGCGCTGCCGGGCGATCTGAAGATCGACGTCGTTCAGGACAGAACGCTCACAATTCGCAATTCGCTCCATGAGCTCGAGCTCGCGCTGCTGATCGCCATCGTCCTCGTCGTCCTCATTGTCTTCGTGTTTCTTCGCGATGTGCGGGTGACGCTGATCTCCACCATCACGATTCCGGCGACACTGTCGACGACCTTCGCGTTCATGTACGCTTTCGGCTATTCGATCAACAATTTGTCCTTGATGGCGCTCACCATAGCGACCGGAGTGATCGTCGACGACGCTATCGTCGTCGTCGAATGCGCAATGCGCCGCATCGACGCCGGGACGCGTCCGCTCGACGCTGCGATAGAGAGCATCCGCGAGGCGGCCTTCACAATCGTCGCAATGAGTCTCTCGCTCGTCGCGGTCTTCCTGCCCGTATCCTTCCTGGACGGCGTTATCGGACGTATGCTGCGCGAATTCGCGATCGTTTTGACGGTCGCAATCGCCGTATCGATGGTTCTGTCCCTCACGACGACACCCATGTTGTGCGGCCGGCTCCTACGCCTTCGAGCGCGCGACGCGCGACCGAGCGAACATCTTTGGGGCGCTTCGACCCGAGCCTACGCCCGTTCGCTTTCGGCGATGATCGAGCGTCCAATTTTGGCAGTCGCGGCGATGAGCGCCGTCGTCGTGCTGAATTTCTATCTCTTTTCGCTCGTCCCAAAGAGCCTGTTTCCGTTCCAGGACACGGGACGCGTGCGCGGCACGATCATCGCCGACCAGAGCGCCTCCTTCGGCATGATGACGGGGAAGCTCGAACAGACGATCGGCATTCTGCAGAACGATCCCGACGTCTTCGCGGCGACCGGAACGATCGGGGGAAACCTCAATGGACCGACATCCAACAATCGCGCCGACCTCCTCGTCTGGCTGAAGCCGCGAGCCGTGCGAAGCGCTTCGGCCGACGAGGTGATCGCGCGATTGCGCGCGCCTCTGCGGCAGGTGAGCGGAGCCTCCATCGCGCTTCGATCCGTTCAGGATCTCGCTTTCACCGTCGCTTCGGGAACGGGCAATTATATGTTCATATTGAAGTCTGACGATCTGGCCACGCTACGCCTTTGGGCGCCGAGAGTGACGGAGGCCCTAGCGGCCGGCGGCCGCCTGCTCGATGTCGTTTCCGATCAGCAGGACAAGAGCCTTCAGACCCGATTCGAGCTCGACCGCGCCGCCGCCGCGCGCCTCGATCTCACGACCGCCAACATCGACAACGAACTCTATGACGCCTTCGGCCAACGTCATGTGTCAACGCTCTATAGGACGCGTAATCAATATCATGTGGTCATGGAGCTGGCCCCGCAATTCGCCGCGCAGCACCGATCGCTCGAGGAATTCTATTTCATCCCCAGCCCTGTGCCCGGCCTGCAGAACCGAGGCAGGTCGCCGGTCGTCGATGCGCCGGCACATGCGGCGCCGCTCGCGCAGCTCGGACGCCTTACTCCGGCCCTCGCGCCGATCGCGGTCAATCATTGGGGCGGGTCGGCGTCGGTGGGGATTTCATTCAGTCTGGCTCCGAACGAATCTCTGGCCGGCGCTGCGGCCTTCATCCGGGAGACGTTGGCGCAAATCGGCGCTCCGCCGTCGATTCACGGCGAACTCGTCACGCCGATGGGCCCCTTCGAAGGCTTATTCGGAAGTTATGGATTTCTCGTCCTCGGCGCGGTCGCCGCCGTATACATCATACTCGGCGTCCTCTACGAGAGCTTCGCCCATCCGATCACGATCTTGTCGACTCTTCCGTCTGCTGGCGTCGGCGCGGCGGCCGCGCTGTTGTCGACGAAGACGGATCTGTCGCTTTTCGCCATGATCGGCCTGCTCATGCTAACCGGCGTGGCAATGAAGAACGCGATCATGATGATCGATGTCGCGCTCGTGGCGCAGCGGTCAACGGGACTCGATGCGGCGGTGGCGATCCAGCGCGCGTGCATCGAACGGCTTCGGCCGATCGTGATGACGACGGCCATCGCTTTTTTCAGCGCTCTGCCGCTGGCCATTGGCAGTGGAGAGGGCGCCGAAATTCGTCGGCCCCTCGGAATATCGGTCGCTGGCGGCGTCCTTTCGAGCCTGTTGCTCACTATGTATACGACCCCGGTCGTCTTTGTGCTCATCGACCGGTTGACGAGAGATCGTCGGCGAACGCCGAACGCCCGTGCGTGAGCAAGGGCCGCCGAGCGCTGCAGGCGATCCGGCCTCCCACGCTCTCACGCCTTCGCTCTCTCCTAGTCACGCCGTCGAAAAAGGACCCCGCGAAAAGTGCTTGTCGGCGCTTCGACTTCTGTATATATCTATTTAACTAGTATATTAGTGAATAAATGGAGCCCGAGCCATGCGCAAGATCGTCTCCGCGTCTTTCGTTCTCGCGGCGAGTGTCGTCACTTTCGCGGCCATGGCGCAACAGCGCCCCGACTTCAGCAAGGTCGAGATCAAGACCACGCAGCTCGCCGAGAATTTCCATGTGCTGGAAGGGCAGGGCGGCGCGATCAGCGTGCTCAGTGGCCCGGAGGGCGTTCTGCTCGTCGATTCCCAATTCGCGCCGCTGACCGACAAGATCGTCGAGGCGATCAAGAAGATCACCGACAAGCCGATCCGCTTCCTCGTCAACACCCATGTGCATGGCGACCATGTCGGCGGCAATGAGAATCTCGCCAAGCTCGGCGCGCTGATTCTCGCCCGCGACCAGCTGCGCGCGCGCTTGCAAAATCCGAATCCGGCCGCTGACGGAACGCCGGGCAAGCCCGCCGCGGCCCAAGCTCTGCCGGTCGTGACCTATGACAATCAGGTCACCATTCATCTAAACGGCGAGCATGTGCGCTTGATCCCGATCCGCAGCGCTCATACCGATGGCGACACGCTCGTCTATTTCCCCGAGCACGATATTCTCGCCGTCGGCGATTATTTCCGCAGCACCGGCTATCCGGTCGTCGATCTCAACAATGGTGGCTCGCTCGCGGGCATCATCGACGGCCTCGGCGCCACGATCGGCCGAGCGGGCCCCAACACCAAGGTCGTGCCGGGCCATGGCGCGATTGTCGACCGCAGCGCGCTCATCGCTCAGCGCGATCTCATCGTCGCGGTGCGCGACAAGGTCGCGGCGCTCATCGACCAGGGCAAGACGCTCGAAGAGACGATCGCCGCCAAGCCGACCGCTGAATTCGACGCCAAAGTGCCGAATGCGGATCAGAGCTCGGAGCGCTTCGTCAAATGGCTCTACGCCGAGGTCAAGGCGGCCAAGACCAAGACCACCGCGCGCTGACGGTAGAGAAAAATGAAGCATCGACAGCGGGCGGATCGGCCCAAAGGAGAGGAGGCGGCCGGCAACGGGCTCCTCCACCGAAGAGCGTTCATCGCCGGGGCAGCGGCGCTGGCCAGCGCCGCGGCGACCGGATCGGCGAGCGCCGAGTCGCTGGCGGTCGAGCCCTGGATGACGGCGCCCGGCTCGCCATTCACGGCCTATGGCCAGCCCTCGCGCTTCGAGGCCGCAGTCGCGCGCGCCTACGCCAATCCACCGAATGCGCCCGGCGCCGGCGCGGCGCGCACGCCGCTACATCGCCTGCACGGCGCGATCACGCCGAACGGCCTGCATTTCGAGCGCAGCCACAGTGGCGTTCCCGACATCGATCCCGATAAGCATCGTCTGCTGATCCACGGGCTCGTCGCGCGTCCGCAGGTCTTCTCGCTGGAAAGCCTCGCGCGTTATCCGATGGAGTCGCGCATCGCTTTCATCGAATGTGGAGGCAATAGCGCAGCGCTCAACCAGCCAGAGCCGACGAAGGCGAATGTGCAGATTCTGCATGGCCTGCTCTCCTGCGCCGAGTGGACGGGCGTCCGCCTCTCGACGCTGCTCGACGAGGCCGGCGTCGATCCCGCCGCTCGTTTCGTGCTCGCCGAAGGCGGCGATGCGGCGAGTATGAGCCGCAGCGTTCCCATCGCCAAAGCGATGGACGATGCGCTGATCGCTCTCTACCAGAACGGCGAGCGCATTCGTCCCTCCAACGGCTATCCGATGCGCCTGCTGCTGCCGGGCTTCGAGGGCAATATGCAGGTCAAATGGCTGCGCCGCCTGAAGCTCGTCGCCGCGCCGGCGATGACCAAGGACGAGACTTCCAAATATACGCTGCTGCAGCCGGATGGAACGGCGCTGCAATTCGTCTTTCCGATGGAGGCGAAATCGGTCGTCGTTCAGCCCTCTCCCGACGCGGCTCTGAGAGAACCGGGGCTCTATGAAATATCCGGCCTCGCCTGGTCGGGCGCGGGCCGTATCGCCAAGGTCGAAGTCTCCGCCGATGGCGGGCGCAGCTGGGCGGAAGCGCATTTGCAAGGGCCTGTTCTCTCCAAGGCACTGACGCGTTTCCGGCTCGCCTGGCGCTGGGATGGCGGCCCCGCGGTGCTGCAGAGCCGAGCGACCGACGAGACCGGCAATGTCCAGCCGACGCGCGACGCGCTGCTCGCTCGGCGGGGCGTCCGCGCCCTCTATCATTTCAATGCGATCACGAGCTGGGGCGTCGCGCCCGGCGGCGAGGTCTCGCATGTCTATGCGTGAGGCCATCGTCGCGACGCTACTGGTCGTTTTCGCGGGGGTGGAGGCGCGCGCCGAGGGGCCGGGCCTCGGCCGCGCAGCGAGCGCGAGCGAAATCTCGCTCTTCGACATCAGCGTCGGCCCGGATGGCGCCGGCCTCCCGCCCGGCGCAGGCTCGGCGCGCCAGGGCAGGCTCGTCTACGAGGCCCGCTGCATCGGCTGCCATGGCGAGCAAGGCGAAGGAAAGTCCAATGATCGCCTCGTCGGCGGCTTCGGCACGCTGAAGGGCGAACGGCCGGCAGTGAAGACGATCGGCAGCTATTGGCCCTACGCCACGACGGTGTTCGACTATGTGCGGAGGGCCATGCCATTCGACGCGCCCAAATCGCTGACCAATGACGAAGTCTTCGCCGTCACTGCCTATCTCTTGCATCTCAACGGCATTATCGGAGAAGACGAGCGGGTCGACGCGCGAAGCCTGCCGAAAATCGAGATGCCTAACCGGAACGGATTTACGCCTTACGTCGCCGGGCGGTGATCGACATCGTGCGTTTCGGCGTCGGCGACTTGGGGGAGTTTGCTGCAATTCAGTCGACTGCATTGCATAGAGGCTCGCGCGCTGATCGCGTTCACTTCGCTTCGATCGCCGCGCCTTTGCGTCGAAACTGTCGCGTGCCCTTTATTCTGCGAACCTTGCGTTAGCTAACGGTCAGCGCAACCCAGTTATTTTCAACGGTCGCCGGATGGCGTCGTCTCGGGCCGGACTATCCTCGAGGCGCAAGTCGTGGCGTTCCATATGCTCTCAAAAAACAGTCGATTCCGGCTTGGAGCGTCGCCTCTGCCTCAGCTTTGCTCGGCGGTGCGACGCCGAGCGCTATCCGAAGGGGCATATCTGCGAAGACGAGATGAAGCAGATGTGCGGCTGCGATCTTCGCGTTGGGAAAAGCGAGAAGTCCTTCTCGCTCGGCCTCCTCGAAGACGGAAATGAGGAGCTCGAGCGCAGCTCGCTGATTGCTCTCGAACACGAGAAGGCAGAGTCCGGGAAAGCGCCAGCGTTCACTGCATACAGCTTGGAAGAATGCGGTGGAGTCCTTTCTGAGCCAGCACCCCACGAACTCCCGCGCCAGCCCGCGTAACGCGGGCTCAAGGCCGAGGCCGAGATCAGGTTCGGCGCAGCAAAGCACCGTCGTTCGAAATTCACTCTCGACAAGATCGGCGAAGAGATCTTCCTTGTTCGCGAAGTATACGTAGAGCGTCGCTTTCGACACACCCGCAGCCCGCGCGATCGCGCCCATGCTGGTCTCCGAGAAGCCCTGTTTCAGAAATTGCGTCCGCGCCGCCGTGAGAATGATTTCTTTGCGCGGTGTAGCGCGGTTCTCCATTGCTTCATTCTCGACCGTCTGTGGCTTCGCGTTCATCGCAGTCCCTTTCTGCCCGACCGGCGTGCGCCTGACCGATGCGCGAAAGCCGCACGCCCGCCGCCCCGGGTCGTCATCACTATCTTCTCGTACAAATGTCGTCCGATCGATCAAAATTCGCGCCACAGAAAAGACGCGCGCGCTATCGGTTCCGATCGGATCGAGATAGGGGCTAATCGCGCGACTTCTCTGCAATCTCCTCTACATTCGCCAGGACGCGTAGCAGATTGCCACCCCAGAGCTTGGCGATGTCACCCTCGCTGTAGCCGCGCCGCGCCAGTTCGCGCGTCACATTGTAAGTTTCGCTCGCGTCCTTCCAACCGACGATGCCGCCGCCGCCGCCAAAGTCCGATGCGATGCCCACATGATCGACGCCGATCTTTTTCACTGCATAGTCGATATGGTCGACGAGCCGTTTCACATCCGTGCGCGCCCAGACCTGGTCGAGCGCCAGCAGGCGACGAAAATATTCCGCGGCCTTGTCGGGCGGCAGATTGCCGACTGCGAATGGATCGTCGATCCCATATTCCCGACGTAACGCCTCCTGCGCCTTGTGCTTGGCGACGACGCCTACCCACAGATAAGAGTCGAAGGCGACGATCTGGACGACGCCGCCTTTTCGCGCCAATGCTTCCAGAGTCTCGTCGTCGAGATTGCGCGCGATCGGATTGAGCGCGCCGACGTCCGAATGCGAAGCGATGACCGGCGCGCGCGACAATTCGATCGCCTGCATCGAGGTCTCCTTGGACGCGTGCGAAATGTCGACGATAAATCCGAGCCGGTTGAGCTCGACGACAGCCTGCCGACCGAGCGGGCTGAGACCATTGTGCTCGGGCCCTTTGTCGAGCCAGGAAACCGGATTGGCGGAATCACCGAGGTCGTTGTGCCCCGCATGGACTAGGCCGAAATAGCGCGCGCCGAGATCGTGATAGTGCCGGAGAAGGTTTATATCCTTGCCGATGACGAAGCCGTTCTCTATGCCGATCAGTGCGAGCAGCTTTCCGCTCGCGCGAATGCGTGTGACATCGGCGGCCGACCGGGCGAGCTCGATCTGATCGGGATAGGTCTCGACCATCTTGTGGATCGCCGCGAATTTCGTCTCGGCGCCCAGCCGCGCCTGCGCGTAGTTCTCCGCCGTGCGCGAGGTCTGGCCGACATATACGACGAAGAAGGCGGCGCTCAACCCGCCTTCGCGCATCTTGGGCAGGTCCACCTGCAATTTGCTCGGCTTGCCCGGGTCGGCCTGCGGCGACATGAATTCGAATGGAATGTCGACATGCGTATCGAGCGTCAGCACGCGCTTGTGGATCGCATCGGCCGCGGCGGTCGAAGGGTCATCCGCGGGGTCGCCGCGCGCGGTGGGCGCCGCCGCGACGAGCGTCGCGAAAGCAGCGGCGAGAAAACGTTTCGATGGAAGGCGGGAACGCGACGCGCGAGCGCCGTGGTGCGACGAGATTTCGGACATGGGCGAGGCAATGCCTTCGAGTTCAGAGCGTAGCGGCGTCTCGCGACTGATCTCGCGAGTTTGTCAGAATTTCAAAGATGCGCGGGCGTAATAGTAGCCCCCGTTGATGCCGTAGGGAGAGAAGTTATTGGTTACATTCGCATTTGTGAAGCGTGCGTAGAAGGGAGAGGCGTCTGGACGCACGCCGAAGACATTATTGCCGCCGATCGCTGTATGTAGGCCGAAGTCGAAGTCATAGCCGATCTCGAGATCGGTGATGAGCTTCGGCGAGTTGGTGGCGGTCGTGTAGGGCGCCCCGCCGGTCACGTAATTCGGTGTGACCTGGGTAACCCATCCGTAATGCGTGAAATGAAGCGTGAATGTCCATGCGTCGAGTAGATAGGACCCGCCGAAAATGATTTTCTCGTGCGGCACGCTGGCGGTGAGGAAAGACTTCGCCGACGCGTCCAGCAGCGGCGCGCCGTTGAATGCCGCGGGCGCTTCGGCGACGCGAAGAATGGTCGTGTCGAAGAAGCTCGCTGCAAAGTCGAAGTGGAAGGCGCCGTCGGAACCCGCGTCGATCGAATAGTCGGCCTTCACATCGACTCCGCGCGTGCGCGTATCGGCGCCATTGACGAAATAGCTGACGAATCCCGCGAAGCCTGGGGACACCACATTTCCGCTCGCGGCGATCGCCGCATTGGCCGCGTCGCCGGTGAGCGTGCCTGTCGAGACGATGCGATCACGAAGATCGATCTGATAGGCGTCGACCGAAGCGTGCAGATTCGGCAATGGCTCCAGCACGAGACCGACCGTCACATTGGTCGATTTCTCCGGCTTCAACGGCCGCGCGCCGGCGAGCGCCGCCGCGGCCGAGTTGGGAGCGAGAACAATGATCGCAGACACTGGAGAGACCTGCGATTTGGTGTAGAATTCCTCGGCCAGCGTCGGCGCGCGAAAGCCCGTGCTCACGGTTCCTCTCAATGCGATCTGCGGCGTCACGTCGTAACGCGTCGAGAGCTTGCCATTCACCGTATCGCCGAAGTCGCTGTAGGTTTCGTAGCGGCCCGCGATCTCGATTTTCCATTGCGGCAAGGGCTTGTTGCTCACATCGACGTAGCCGGCGAAAGAGTCCCGGCCATGCGCTCCCGCGTCTGTCGAACGAATTCCCACCAATGCTGCGGGCCCACCCTGGTAGTAGGACCAAGCGTCGCCCTGAATGATGCGATAGGTGTCGCGTCTGCTTTCCGCACCAAAGGCGATGTTGAAGGGAGACGCCCAGAAGGGCAAGGGAACCGGCTTGGTGAAGTCGAGGTTGATCGTGCGTTGCGAGTTGGAATATTGGCCGATGTAGAATTGGCGTGGCGTCCATCCTCGAGCGTTGAACAGCGAGGCGTTGGCCGTGTCGTTGATTCCGACGTCCACGACGTCGGCTCCATAGGTAAAGGCGAGATCCCAGCGGCCGTCCTCGAAGAAGGAGCCTTTCAGACCGCCGGTGACAGACCAGTCGGTCTCGTGAATCGTCTCGGCCGGGAGAAATCCGCTTATTGTGAGCATCGTCGGAAGCGCCCCGTTGAGGGTCGGCGTACGGAATCCCTGAAACGATTCGCCTCGGCGTCGCGCGCCCGTGCCGAACAGATAGGCTTCGAGGCCATTGTCGAACTCATAGCCCGCGTTCAGACCGCCGGCGCCGCGCAGATACGCGGCGTCGCCGTAGAAGAGTCCGACCGTATCGGGATTGAGCCAGGGAAAGGGCGTGCCCGGCCCGACGCGTGGCGAGGCGCTGTAGAACGCTCTGTCCGGCCCGCTCTGATTGGAATGCAGATGCGAAGCGAGATCGGCGGAAAGATGCAAAAACCCATTTTCGCCGAGAGCAAATCCCTTGTCGACGCGCCCGGTTCGCGTAAGGCCGTTGCCGTGAGTGTTTGTGTTGTAGCTCGGTCCGTACGAGCCGATGAGCGCGCTGACCTCGCCCGAGTCCCGCGAGTCCTTCAAAATGATGTTGATGACGCCGGCGATCGCGTCCGAGCCATATTGCGCCGCTGCTCCGTCTTCCAGGATTTCGACGTGGTCGATCGCCGAAAGGGGAATCTGCTCGAGGTCGACGCCATTCACGCCATTGTTGTTGAACTCTCCCATATTGGCCGTGCCGTGGCGGCGCTTGCCATTGACGAGCACGAGCACATGATTAGCCGTGAGTCCGCGCAAGCTCGGCGTGCGGACGAGATTGTCGAGATCGCCGCCGAAGCCGCTGAAGGCGTATGAAGGATCGAGCTTCTGCAACGCGTCGAACAGATTGTTCGCGCCCGTCTGCGCGATTCGATTGGAGCCGAGCACGGTGACCGGCGCGGTGCTCTCGCGCGCCTTCACATTGTAGTCGCGCGTCCCGGTGACGATGATATCGTCGACGGAAAGCTCGGTCGGCTTGCGGTCCTCCGCACGAGCGGATACCGCGGCCAGCGCCAGAACGAGCGCGGCGAGGCTCGCTTCGATCGAGTGGCGACGGGACATCGTCGAGGTCTTGTGCTGAACAGCGGCCATTCGACCCTCATCGAAATTCGTATTCCGCGAGAACTTCGCAGATGCACATGGAAGCGCTGAAAATATTATCGCTCCCCGGAGCCTCTGCTCTATCAGTCTTCTCGTGAATTCGACAAAGGAGAAAATTTAAAGTTTGACATGAGGATCGTAGATTTGTCGCGCGTTCGCCTCGAGCTTCGGATGGAGACAGAAAACGTCGATGCCGGTTCGTGTGGAGATGGAATATCCCGGGCGCGACGTTGCATGAAGCAAGACATCCGCTACTGCGAGAGGTCACCACCGGTCGATTTCGGCATGGGCGATTCAGTTCGATCCGGGTCGATGAACGACGCCGCTTATCACACAGCATCGCCGCGGCGCGCAGGCGCCGACACGAAATAGCGACGATCTCACAGTCCGATCCGGCCCCGAACATCCAGCAGAACCTCTCATGCTTGAGTTTAGAATTTCTCCTTTGTCGATATCGATCTACGGCTGCTAGCCTTTCAGCCTAGCTAGCGCTGTCGAGCGTATCGGCGCCTTTGCGCATCCGCGAAGTCATTCGCCGATTGATGATTACGATGAGGGATGAAATGGTGGCGTGTCGGAGCAAGGAGCTCTCTGTCTTTCGTAGAGGTCTGGTCGAAGCGAGCCTCGTCGCGCTGAGTCTGGCGTTGGCGACCTATTCGGCAAGCGCCGAGGACGCCAAGCAGAATCCAGCGGCAGCGATCGCCATCGATGACGTCATCGTTACCGGAACCCGCGACTATTCCGTGAAGGCGCGGGAAAGCGCCGCGCCCGTCACAGTCCTCAGCGCCAATCGGCTCGAGCAGACCGGCCAGAGCAATCTGGCGAGCGCGCTGCAAAAGCTCGCACCATCCTTTTCATTCACCGGCTTCGACGGAGTGCTCGACAATCTCATACGTCAACCACGCCTACGCGGGCTCACGTCAAATCATGTGCTCGTGCTCGTCAATGGAAAGCGTAGACACAGCACGGCCAATATAGGTTCCCTCGTCAACAGTGGCGCGAGCGGCGTGGACCTCGAGCAAATTCCGGTCTCCGCAATCGATCATATCGAGATCCTGGAAGACGGTGCCGCCGCACAATATGGATCGGACGCCATCGCCGGCGTCATTAATATCATCTTGAAGAACTCGTTCGATTCCGGTCAGGCGAGCGTTCTCGTCGGTTCTTACGGCCCAAGCGACAACGCGAGCGCTCACGGCAATGGGCTGACTCGAACAGGACAGATCGACAAAGGGTTTGCCTTGGGCAGCCAAGGCTTCTTGCATCTCAGCGCTGATCTCGTCTCGCATCTGCATTCCAATCAGAGCGGATCAGATACGAACTTGTACAGCTATACGCCGCGCGTCGGGCCGGGCACGGCCTACCCATGGATCGATCCGAAAACCGTCGGCGTCATTTCTGGCGACGCCGCCTATATTCGAGGCGCGGCGGGATTGAATGGCGGCTACGAATTCGACAATGGCGTCGAAGCTTATCTGTTCGGCACCGGCGGCGGTCGGAGAGGCGAGTCGTTCCAGAATTTTCGAACGCCGGTCGTGAGCGGCGTGAACTTATTATCCGTCTATCCTTACGGCTTTGCTCCGGCGACGACGATTCACGAAAGCGATTGGTCAGCGACGGGCGGACTCAAGGGAAGCTTCCTCGAAGACGGCCGCTGGGATCTCGGCTTCACTTATGGCGCAAACGTCATCGACGTCGGCGCCAACACAACAGCCAATCCCGAGCTGTTCCGAGACCTGGGCTGGACGCCCAGGCAGTTCTATATCGGACAATATTCCAATTCCCAACGCACGCTCAATCTCGATTTCGTCAAGCCGCTGTTATTGCCTTTTTTTTCCGAGCCGATCAATGTGGCCATCGGAGCCGAGAACCGGCGTGACACCTATCGCATCATACAGGGCGACTACTGGTCATACTACAATAGCGGAGCCGCCGCCGGGGCGGGGATCCGTCCGACTGACGCGAGCGACCACAGCCGCGATTCCTTCGCCGGCTATATCGACGTCGCCACCAAGCCATTGCCGCGCTGGAAAGTGGATATCGCCGGCCGCTACGAGACCTATAGCGATTTCGGCGAAACGGTGAACGGCAAGCTCTCCGCGCGCTATGATATCTCTCCGGAGATCGCGATCCGCGGAACAGTCAGCACCGGCTTTCGCGCGCCGACGCTGGCCGAGGAATTCTACACTCAGTCGAAAGTCTCGCCATTCTCGGCGATCATTCAGCTCGCGCCGAATTCTGCGGCTGCGGCGCTCGCCGGCGCGAAAGCCCTGAAGCCGGAGAAATCGACCAATGTGACGGTCGGCCTCGTGCTGGAGCCATTGCCGAATCTGCACGCTTCGGTCGACGCTTATCAGATCGATCTTCGCGATCGCATCGTGTCGACCGGCACTGTGAACGGTCCGGCGGCGGACGCCGCGATAGCGGCGAGCGGCAACACGCCCCCTCCGGGCTCCGCCGGCTATGTGAGCTTCTACGTGAACGGCGCCGACACGCGCACGCGCGGCGTCGATGTAAAGGCCGACTATTCGATCGACACCGGCCTGGATGGCATTTTTCGCTTTCACGCGGCGGCGACCTTCTTCGAGACGGCGATTCTGCGCGTCGCCGATTCTCCGTCGGCGTTCAATGGCGCGCCCTTGCTCGACGCGCAGGCGCGATCCTATCTCACAGCCAATGTGCCGCACGAGAAGATCATCTTCGGCGGAACCTATCTCCGCGACAATTGGACATTCGCTCTGAACTTCACCCATTATGGTTGGGTGTCCTCGACCACGGCCTATTTTCTTACCGGCGCCGCGCCCTACACCGTCGCCGTCACCTCGCCGAAGATCATCACCGATCTCGAGATCGGCTATGACTTCGACTTCGGCGTCCATGCCGCGATCGGCGGCAATAATGTGTTCGGCGTGCGGCCCGACGCCACGCCGCTTTATGCGCAGTATTATCACGCCAACACCTATAATTTCTTCTCGCCCTACGGCTTCAACGGCGGCTACTACTACGCGCGCGCGTCCTGGAAGTTCTAAAAAACGCGCCGAGCTCTGGGCGTGATCCGCGGTCGCATCGCGAGACGAATTTCACGGAGAACGCAATGATCGACCAGTTGCGGCGAGGCGTCGATCGCCGGACATTGCTGCTGGGAGGCGGCGCGGCTCTCGCCAGCGCGGGTGCGCCCACGCTCGGCGCGCCCGCAGCTTTCGAGCGAGCCGATCTGGCGTCGCAGGAAATCATTCTCGCCGAGGGCACCAATATCGCGGTCGCCGCCACGCCGAATGGACAGCGCATCGCCTTCGATCTGCTGGGCGTTCTCTGGATCGTCGCCTCCGAGGGCGGCGTCGCGCGCCGACTGACCGACGATTTCGCCGATATCGCGCAGCCCGACTGGTCTCCCGACGGCGAGACGCTCTGCTTCCAATCCTATCGCACGGGCAATTTTCATATCTGGACGATCCGCGCCGACGGATCGGGTCTGAAGCAGTTGACCAGCGGCCCCTATGATCATCGCGAGCCGCGCTTTTCGCCCGACGGGCGACGCATCGCCTTTTCGTCGGACCGCAGCGAGGGCCGTTACGCTATTCATATCCTCGATCTCGCGAGCGGCGATATCCGCCTCTTTTCGCGTGGCGACACGCAGGATTCGGAGCCGGCCTGGTCGCCCGACGGCAGGCGCATCGCCTATGTCGCGGGCGGCGCGAAGCTGATCGTCGCCGATTTCGACGGCGTCGCCGAGACGCGCCTCGCCATTCCTCGCTCCACGGATCTGCTGCGCCCATCCGGTCTCTTCGCGCCGAGCTTCGCGCCCGACGGTGGCCTGCTTCACGTCATATTGGCGGATGGAGAGACGCGGCTGATGAATGACAGCGCCGTCGTCGTGACCGGAGAGGATGTGTTTCCATTCCGGGCGAGCATTCTGCCGGGCGGCGACCTTCTCTACGCCTCGAACGGGAAGATCAGGCGGCTGCCGCTGGCGGGCGGATCCGCGAGGGTCATTCCCTTCGCGGCGTCGGTCACGGCCGCGTCGCCGAGCTATGACAAGCGGCGTCGCGATTTCGATTCGACCGCTCCCCGCCCGGTCGTCGGCATCGGCAGCCCGGTCCTTTCGCCGGACGGCAAGCGCATCGCCTTTCGCGCTTTGAACGACATCTATGTGCTGGAGATCGGAGGCGACGCTGCGCCTGTGATCCGCGACGGCTTTCACAAATGTGACCCCTCTTGGTCCCCGGACGGCAAATGGCTTGCCTATTCGTCCGATCGCGCTGGCGTGCTCGACATCTGGCTGCGCGATCTCGCCACGGGAGAAGACCGGCAATTGACGCGCCGCTCCGACGCGTCCTTCGCGGCCAACTGGTCGCCGGACGGGGCCTCGCTCGCCTTTCTCGATCAGAACGGGGCCGTGCATACGGTGGAGGTCGCGACCGGCGAGACGCGCATGGCGCATGGCCCGCTGTGGGAGCCAGGCCGTCCGAGCTTCGGCCCGGATGGGCGCTATATCGCGCTCGCCGCCTTCAAGCCCTATTCGGCGCGCTATCGCGAGGGGCTGAACGAAATCCTCACCATCGAGCGCGCGACCGGCAAGGCGAGCTATGCGCCGATCGCGCCTCATCGCTCCATCGCCACGCGCGGCGACGACGGTCCGGCATGGTCGCCCGACGGGCGTCATCTCGCTTACGTGTTCGCCAGCAGGCTATGGATCGTTCCGGTCGATGAGCAGGGACGCTTCGCCGGCGAGCCGCGCCGGCTCGCCGACGAGGTCGCCGACGCGCCGAGCTGGAGCGGCGATTCGCGAACGCTCCTCTATGTCTCGAACGGAAAATTGCGCCTCGTCGACATCGAGGGCGGGCCGCCGCGCGCGGTCGATCTGCCATTGAGCTGGGCGAGGGCGACGCCGGCCGCGCGCACGCTCGTTCGCGTCGGGCGGCTCTGGGACGGGAAGGGCCGCGACTATCGCGAGCGCGTCGATATTCTCGTCGACGGCAATCGCGTCGCGAGCCTCTCGCCATCCACCGACGCGCCGCCCGGCGACGGCGATCTGCGCTTCTTCGATGCGTCGAGCCGCGCCGCCATTCCCGGCCTCGTCGATATGCATCTGCATCGTCAGTCGCACCGCTTCGGCGATCGCTTCGGGCGCTTGCTGCTCGCCTATGGCGTGACGGCGACGCGCTCGCCCGGCGGGCCGTCCTATCATATGGTCGAGGACCGCGAAGCGATCGAAGCGGGCGCGAGGCTCGGCCCGCGTCTCTTCGGGACCGGCGAGCCGCTCGATGGTTCGCGCATCTTCTATAATTTCATGCGGCCGGTGACGGAGGAGGGCCAGCTCGCTCTCGAGCTGGCGCGGGCGCGGGCGCTTTCCTACGACATGATCAAGACCTATGTGCGCCTGCCGCACTCTGCGCAGGCCGAGATCGCGCGCATCGCGCAAGGATGGGGGCGGCACGTCACCTCGCATTATCATTATCCGGCGCTCGCCCTCGGCGTCGACGGCGTCGAGCATTTGGGCGCGACGAGCCGCTTCGGCTATTCGCGCACGATCAGCGCGCTCGGCGCGGGCTATGCGGATGTGACTCGTCTGTTCGGCGCGGCGCGGGCGGCGCGCACGCCGACCCTGTTCCATGCCTGGGCCTTGCTCGGCGAAGCTCCGTCGATCGCCGACGACGAGCGCGTGCGCGCGTTCTATCCCCCGTGGGAGCAGGCGCGGCTGAACGCGCTGGTGAAGCGTCTCGGCGAGGACCGAACGGCGCGCGCCGTTCTGTTTTCCTTCCTCGAGCGCAGCGTGCGGCAAATTCGCGACACGCTCGACGCCGGCGGTCGCATCGTCACGGGCACCGATGCGCCACTCGACTTCTCGGGGCTGAGCCTGCATCTCAATCTCCGCGCGATGGTGCGATTCGGCGTCGCGCCATGGGAGGCGCTGTCCACGGCGACGCGCTTCTCGGGCGAGTTCCTCGAAGAGCCGATCGGCGTGATCGAGCCGGGCGCTCTCGCCGATTTTCTGCTCGTCGACGGCGACCCGTTGAGGCGCATAGAGGATGCGGCGGCGATCGACGCCATTGTCGTGAATGGCGTCGTGCATACGCCGGCCGCATTGCGTGCTCCTTTCTCCGGGACCAACGCGCGCAAGCGAATGAGCTGTGTCGCGGTCGACACGGCCGCGCAGGAATCCGACTATTGGTGGCACAGCGCGCAATTCGTCGCCGAGAGCCGCGCCGCCTGTTGCTGCGCCGGGCATTTTGCTTGAACGCGGCGTGGAGCCGGCGCAAGCCATTCGTCTCGGCATCATACGGCTCCGCTCATGGGCGCTATTCGAAGAACTCGCTTGTCGGGGCGACGGCGCTCGGCAATGAAGTGCGAAATCGAAAATTCGGGAGCGCGAGAATGACATCGGTCCGAAGGCTGCGCGACTTCGTCGTGGAAACGACGCGAATCATCGATCGAGACCGGGATGAAGTCGCGACGCTCGCCGACATTCTTCCCCGATTGGACGAGCTCGTCGCCCATGACGACTGGCTGCCGGACGAATATGCCGCGCCGGATCCTCAATTCTACCGGCAGTATCTTCTGCACGCCGATCCTCTCGAGCGTCTGTCGATCGTGAGCTTCGTCTGGGGGCCAGGGCAGAAGACGCCGGTGCATGATCATCGCGTCTGGGGCCTCGTCGGTCTGCTGCGGGGCGCGGAGCGTTCGATCGACTATCGCCGCACGGCCGATGGAAAGCTGACCGCCGACGCTCCGCGGCTGCTGGAGCAGGGCTCCGTCGTCGCGGTGTCGCCGCGCATCGGCGACATTCACGAAATCTCCAACGCCCGGCCGGACGGCGTCTCGATCAGCATACACGTCTATGGCGGGAATATCGGCGCCGTGCGGCGCGCGACCTTCGATCCGGCGACGGGCGTCGAGAAAGCGTTCGTATCCGGCTATTCCAACGGCGCGACGCCAAATCTGTGGGATCGCTCGCACGAGCTCGGGAGCTGAGTCGAATGGCAGGATCGATTTCCGCCCGCGCATTGCGGCAAATCTGGCGAGAGGGCGGCGAGGTCGCGCTTTTCGACGTGCGCGAGGAAGGGCCCTATTCGCGGGCGCACCCCTTCTTCGCCATATCCCTCCCCATCTCCGAAATCGACGCCCGAGTCATGGAGCTCGCGCCGCGCTTCTCGGCGACGCTCGTCGTCTATGACGATGGCGAAGGCTTCGCCGAACGCGCGGCGCGCCGGCTCGAGGAGATCGGCTACGCCGATGTCCGCCTCCTCCGAGGCGGTCTCGCCGCCTATGGCGAGGTCGGCGAATTGTTCCGCGACGTCAATGTTCCATCCAAAGCCTTCGGAGAATTGGTCGAATCCATACGCCACACGCCCTCGCTCCCGGCGCAGGAGGCGGCGAAGCTCATTGCGGAGGAACCGAATCTCGTCGTGGTCGACGCCCGCCGCTTCGAGGAGTATCGCGCGATGAGCATCCCCAAGGGCGTCAGCACGCCCGGCGGCGAATTGGCGCTGCGCATCTTCGATATCGCGCCTTCGCCGGACACGTTCATACTGGTCAATTGCGCGGGCCGGACGCGGTCCATCATCGGCGCTCAGACGCTCGTCGACACAGGCATTCCCAATCGTGTCGCCGCGCTGAGGAACGGAACCATCGGCTGGACGCTCGAGGGCCTCGCGCTCGATGTCGGCCAGACCCGCCGCTGCCCGACGACGAGCGACATCGGCCGCGCTCAGGCGATCGCGGCCGCACGCGCGCGGGCGAAACGTGTCGGGGTGGAGACGATCGATGCTGCCCGCTTCGAAGCCCTTCTCGAGCAGCGCGCCGAGCGCACCCTCTATCTGCTCGACGTTCGCACGCCCGAGGAGTTCGCGGCAGGCCATATCGCCGGATTTCGCTCTGCTCCGGGCGGCCAGCTCGTGCAGGCGACCGACGAATGGATCGGCGTGCGCGGGGCGCGCATCGTGCTCTACGATGACGCCGAGGCGCGCGCGCTGACGACGGCGGCGTGGCTCGTTCAGCTCGGCTGGGAGACTTATGTGCTGTCGCCCGACGCAGGCGTCGCAAATGAGAGCGGCTCGCCGACGCGTCGACGCCCGCCTTTGCCGGCGCTCGCCGAGAACGTCATTCTCGCGGCGGAGGTCGCCGTGCGGCGCGAGAATTTCATCCTCGTCGACATCGGCCGCTCGGTGGATTATCGGGCCGCGCATATTCCGGGCGCTCATTGGGCTGCGGCGGCTCATCTCGAGCGCGATCTCGCGACGCTCCCGAGCGATCGAACGATCGTGCTGACCTCGACCGACGGCGAGATCGCTCTCGACAATCTCGCACGCGCAAGAGCGAGTAGAGGGGGCGATGTTGTCGCTCTGGCGGGCGGGAACGCCGCCTTCGGCGCGCTCACGACGGAAGATGCGAGCTGGATCAGCGCGCCGGACGACGTCTATAAGAGACCCTATGAGGGAACGGACAACGCGAGCGATGCGATGCGAGCCTATATCGACTGGGAGCTCCAACTCGTCGCGCAGCTGGCCAATGACGGCGTCGCCAACTTTCACGTCGTGAGATAGGAGCCCGACGATCGTGGCGGGGCTCGCGTCGTCGACCGCGGCGCGAGCTGCGGAGTTTCGTCGCGCCTCACTCCGCAGCGGCGCCGGACCGAGCGGCGTCTCGAAGCGCGGCTTCGCGCCGGACGAGCGGGATCAGCTCCTCGCCATATTGGATGGCGTCGGCGAGAGGATCGAAGCCGCGGATGAGAAATGCGTCGACGCCGATCGCTCGATAGTCGAGCAGCGACTCCGCGACCTGCTCCGCCGTGCCGACGAGCGCCGTCGAATTTCCGCTCGCGCCGGTCAGCGACGCGATCTCGGTCCACAGCCTCTTGTCGACGACGGCGCCCTCGGCGGCGACCTTCAACAAGCGGAGCGAGCCCGTATTGGCCGGCGCGGCGTTACGCCGGCGAAGAAAGGCGGCCACGGTCGACGTGGTCGCCTCGCGCAACGCCTTCGCCGCCTCGAGAATGGAACGCGCGCGCTCCCACGCCTTCTCTTCCGTCGGAGCGAGGATCGGACGAACCGAGAGGCTGAAACGGATCGCGTCGGCCCGCCCGTGCCTGGCGGCGGCGGCGCGGATGCGCGTGATCTGATCGCGCGTTCCGGCGAGCGATTCGGCCCAGAGCATATAGACGTTGGCGAAGCGCGCGCCGATTTCGATCGCCGCATCCGACGACCCCGAGAAGTAGACCGGCACGTGAGGCTTTTGAACCGGCTTCACCGACGAAACATTGTCTTCGAAGCGATAATGCCGGCCGGCATGGTCGATCGAAGCGTCGCTCGTCCAAATCCTCTTCAAAATCTCGATATATTCGCCGGTGCGTTCGTAGCGCTCGTCATGGGTGAGATAGTCGCCGTCGCGGCGCTGCTCATGATCGTCGCCGCCACTGATGATGTTGACGGACGCGCGACCTCCGGTGAATTGGTCGAGAGTCGCGAATTTTCGCGCGGCGACCGTCGGGGCGACGACGCCGGGACGATGCGCGACCAGAAAGCCGAGCCTTTCGGTGTGGGCGGCCGCGTGCTGCGCGGCGATGAAGCCGTCGCCGGAGGCGGAGCTGTAGCCGATCAGCACGCGATCGAATCCGGCTGTCTCGTGAGCTTTCGCAAGCTCGCGCGCGAATTCCGGCTGCACGGCCGGGCCACTGCCCGCGATGCTCTCGGAGCCGGGGCGGTAATGCAGGATGCCGATGAATTCGACGGTCATGAGAAAGCTCCGCGTCTCGGCCGCATCGGCCATGCTTCCAATTCGCAGCTTACGAAGCGCGCATCGCGGTGAAAAGTTGATTTGCCCAACTCGATCGATTGAGAAAACTCGCGGATCGACATCCGGTCCTCGCATTGCCCGGGCGCATGAAAATGGTAGATTGATGCGGCTGCGATCGCAGGGCGGAGACGCGTCACGATGACGACGAGGCGTCGGTTCAATAGGCTGCTGGCGAGCGCCTTCGTCACCGCGCCCTTCGGCGGCTCGCTCGCGGCGCAGTCGCCGCGTTCGGGCGGCGAGCTGACGGTGGCGTTCGACGGCGCCTCGATCGTCAAATTCGTGCTGGATCCGCATAATTCGCTATTCGCGCCGCACAACCGCGTTTTTCGTTCGATCTACGACAGTCTCGTCGTGTTGCGCGCCGATCAGACCGTCGGCCCATGGCTGGCGCGCTCCTGGGAGATTTCGCCGAATCGCCGGCATTATGTATTCGATCTGCGCGAGGACGTGCTGTTTCACGACGGCTCTCGATTCAACGCGGCGGCGCTGAAATTCAATTTCGATCGCGTCATCGATCCGAATGTCGCGACCTATGCGCGCGGCGAGCTCGGTCCTGTCGTCGCGACCGAAGCGCTCGCTCCGCATCGGCTCGGCGTCACGCTCGCCGAGCCTTTCGAGCCGCTGCTGCGCAATTTGAGCTCGACGAAGCTCGGGATCGTGTCGCCCGCCGCGATCGTGAAATATGGCGAGGGGATCGGCCAGAATCCGGTCGGCACAGGGCCGTTTCGCTTCACCGGCCTCGCGGCGGGCGCAGAGATTCGGCTCGAGCGAAATCCGGACTATCGCTGGGCGCCGTCGACGTCGACGCTTTCGGGCCCGGCGTGGCTCGATCGGCTGACGTTCAAGAATGTGCCAGAACATTCGACGCGCGTCGCCGCGCTGCAGAGCGGGCAGGTCCAAGTGGCCGACCTCGTTCCATCGCAGCATCTGGCGACGATTCGCTCCTCGCCGGATCTTCGTCTCGTGCAGCAGGAGCTGCTCAATACCAATTATGCGCTGTTCGTCAATCCGACGCGCGCGCCCTGGGATGATCCCGATCTTCGCCGGGCGCTTCGTCTCGCGATCGATGTCGACGCCATCGTTCGCATCGTCTATCTCGGCTCGCTCGCACGCGCCTGGTCGCCGCTCTCGCCGTCGATGTTCGCCTCCGCGGAGCAGGATCTCGCCGGCTCGTGGAAGCCGGATCCCAAGCAGGCCGCCGATATTTTCGAGAGCAAAGGCTGGCGTCGCGGCGCCGATGGCGTCCGCGAGAAGGCGGGCAGGAAGCTCACGCTCGGCTTCGTCGACGCTCAGGGCAACCGCGAGCAGCGTCTCGACGTCGTGCAGCTCGTCCGTCGGCAGCTCGCCAAGATCGGAGTCTCATTGACGATCGAGAGCCAGAGCGGACCGCTTCTCGTCCAGCGCCAGCTCGCGGGCGATTACGATATTTCAGGCGGCGCGCAATTCGCGGACGATCCCGACGTGCTGCGCCGCGTCTTTGCGCCCGAGTCGCGCAATCGCCTGTCGGTGGTGCAGGTCGAGGACGACCAGCTCGCCGATTTGCTGCGAAAGGCCGCGCGCGAGGACGAGCCGGAGGCGCGCAAAGCGCTCTATCTGCGAGCGCAACGGCGGATCGTCGACGAGGTCTATGCGATACCGATCTATGTGCTGCTGTATAATCTCGCCCTGTCGTCATCGGCGCAGGGAATCGTCATCGACGCGCATGGCTTTCCGCATTTCCACGAAGCCTGGCTGAGCGGCTGAGACGCAAAACGTGATCCTTTATCTCCTTCAGCGTCTGTCGAGCGCGGCGGTCGTCGTCTATGGCGCGGTCACGCTCATCTTTCTCATTCTGTTCTGGCTGCCCGGCGATCCGGCCGAGTTCGTCGCCGGGCCGGACGCCGATCCGGCGACCGTCGCCGCGATACGCGATCGCCTCGGCGCGGACAAGCCATTCGTCGAGCAATATATCGGTTATGTCGTCCGACTTGCGCAAGCCGATCTCGGCGTTTCCTTCACGACGGGCGAGCCGGTCTTCGATCGGCTGGCGGAGCAGGCGCCCGCCACCATCGAGCTCATGCTCGCCGCCGGCTCTCTGGCGCTCGCGAGCGGAATTGGTCTCGGCGTCGTCAGCGCCGTCAATGCCGGCCGATGGGCCGATTACGCGATTCGATCGTCGCTGCTTCTCTTCGCATCCATGCCGCCCTTCTGGCTCGGCGTCTTGCTGATCCTCTTGTTCTCCGTCACCTTGCGCTGGCTGCCCGCGGTCGGCAATGGCGCGGCGGCGCAGCTCGTGATGCCGGCGTTCTGTCTCGGCCTCATCGCCGCTTGCCCTCTCGCGCGTCTCGTTCGCGCCAATGTTCTCGAAGCGTTGCACGAGCCGTTCGTCGTCGCATTGCGTGGCAAGGGTCTCGGCGAGAGCGCGGTTCTCTACCGCCATGTTCTGCGCAATGCTCTGGCGCCGGCGGTCGCCGTGTTCGGCGTTCTCATCGGCGAGATGCTTTCCGGAGCGGTTGTCGTCGAGACGATTTTTGCGCGCCAGGGTCTCGGCCGGCTGCTCGCGGAAGCGGTCGGAGGCAAGGACATTCCGATGGCGCTCGGAGCGACGCTGCTCGCGGCGGTCGTCTTCTGCATCGTCAATCTTCTGACGGATGTCGTCCATCGACTCATCGATCCGAGGATCGAATCTTGAACCGGACAGTGGGGCCGCGCGAGGCGCGGGAATCGATCGCGATCGCGAAGGACGAGGCGTCGGCATCGACGCGCGAACGCCGAAATCCGCCTTGGTCCGTCGCGGTGGCGCTGCCGGCGCTCGTCATCGCGGTGATCGCGCTCTGCGCGCTCGCGCCGGATTGGCTTTCGCCCTATGACCCGACCGATTTCGATACCGATGCGATCCTGCGCCCGCCGAGTCTCGCCCATTGGATGGGGACGGATCACTTCGGTCGCGACGTGCTCAGCCTCGTGATTCACGGCGCGCGCCGCTCCGTCCTGATGGGCGCGCTCGCCGCGCTGCTCGGAGCGGCGCTCGGCGGCGCGATCGGCCTCGTCTGCGGCTATTTCGGCGGCGCGCTCGATCTCGTGGCGATGCGTTTCGTCGATCTGTGGCTGTCGGCGCCGCCGATCCTGCTCGCCATCGTCATCGCCACTGCGCTCGGGCCGGGCTTTTGGAGCATCATCCTCGCCGTCGGCGGAGTGGGCGCGCCGCGCTATGCGCGACTGATGCGCGCGCAGTCGCTCGCCGTCGCGCGTCGCCCATTCATCGAGGCGGCGCGCGCGATCGGCGTCGGCGATGGCGCGATCCTGCTGCGTCACGTGCTGCCGCATGCGTTTTCCGCGCTGCTCGTCATGGCGACGTTCGGCGTCGCGGATTCCATTCTGACGGGAGCGGCCCTCGGCTTCATCGGCCTCGATGTCGTCGACGACTGGCCGGATTGGGGCTTTCTCACGCATCAGGGCCGCGGCTATATCACGGTCGCCTGGTGGTTCGCCGCCTTTCCCGGCTTCGCCGTCACGGCGCTCGTCATGTCCGTCAATCTCCTCGGCGACGCGCTTCGGGATCGGCTCGATCCGCGTCTCGAAGCGCGGGAGCCACGATGACGCGGCTCGAGATCGCCGGGCTTTCGGTCGCTCTGCAAGGGCGCGGCGCCCGTCTCGAGGCGCTCGACGCGATCGATCTGACGATCGGCGCCGGAGAAACGGTCTGTCTCGTCGGCGAGTCCGGCAGCGGCAAGACCGTGACGGCGCTCTCGGTGCTGCGCCTCATCGATTATGCGGGCGGCGCGATCACATCCGGCGAAATTCGCTTCGACGGCCGCGATCTCGCGCTCCGAACGCAAGAAGAGATGAGCGCGCTGCGCGGCCGACGGATCGGCGTCGTGCTCCAGGATCCGATGACGGCGTTCGATCCGCTGTTCACCATCGGCAGCCAGATCATCGAGGCGATCCGGCGGCATCGACGCGTCGGCGCCGCGGAGGCGCGGCGGGACGCGATCGCTCTGCTGCGCCGGACCCGCATCGCGGATCCAGAGCTGCGCATAGATCAGCTTCCGCATCAATTATCGGGTGGGATGCGTCAACGCGCGTCGATCGCGATGGCGCTCGCCTGTGGCCCCGATCTGCTGATCGCCGACGAGCCGACGACGGCGCTCGACGTGACCATTCAGGCGCAGATCCTGAGGCTGCTGCGGAAGCTGCAGAGCGAGACCGGCATGTCGCTGCTGCTCATCACCCACGATCTGGGCGTCGCCGCCGAGATCGCCGATCGGATCGTCGTGATGTACGCCGGACGCATCGTCGAGGACGCTCCCGCGGTGGAGCTGTTCGCGCGGCCCGGGCATCCCTACTCCCGGGGACTTCTGCGGTCCATTATCGGCGAGGCTGCGCCCTCCCGCGCGCCGCTGCCCGCCATTCCGGGAGGAATTCCCGGCCTCGCTGCTCTGCCGACCGGCTGTCGGTTCCATCCGCGCTGCCCGATGTCGAGCTGGCGTTGCTCGGTCGAGACGCCGCCGCTCGTCGAGACAGGCGCCGCGCGGGTCGCCTGCTGGCATCCGCATGAGGAGAGCCCGCGCCTCGCGGCCTCGGTCGCGGAGCCCGCGCCACGAAAGGCGGTGCTGCCGGCCTCGGCGGCGCCGCTGATCGAAGCCGTCGCGCTCGGCCGGCATTATCCGATCGGTTCTGCTCGACCGGGCGCGCGGCGGGCGAGCCTGCGCGCCGTCGAGGATGTGTCGCTCGCGATCGCGAGGGGCGAGACCTTCGGCCTCGTCGGCGAATCGGGAAGCGGCAAGTCGACGCTCGGCCGCTTGCTGCTGCGATTGGAGAGGCCGAACGCCGGGCGCGTCGCCTTCGACGGCGTCGATCTCGCGCGGCTCGGCGGACGGTCGCTGCGACAGATGCGGCGCGACATGCAGATGATCTTCCAGAATCCGCACGGCTCGGTCGATCCGCGCTGGACCGTCGGCGAGATCGTCTCCGAGCCACTCGCGACGCATGAGAGGGGGACCGCCGCGGAACGGCGGGACAAGGTCGCCGAGCTGCTCGCCGAAGTGGGACTCGATCCATCGCTCGCAAGCTCGCATCCGCATCGATTGTCCGGCGGCCAATGTCAGCGCATCGCCATTGCGCGGGCGATTGCGTTGCGTCCGCGCTTCATCGTCGCGGACGAGGCCGTCTCGGCGCTGGATGTCTCGGTTCGGGCGCAGATCGTCAATCTGCTGCAGGAGCTGAAGGAGCGCCTCGGCCTCACCATGCTCTTCATCGGACATGGGCTCGACGTCGTGCGCCATGTTTCCGACCGCATCGGCGTCATGTATTTGGGTCGGCTCGTCGAGATCGGCCCCGCCAAGACGCTCTTCCGCCATCCGGCGCACCCCTATACGAAGGCTCTGCTCGCGGCGATCCCGAAGCTCGATCCGCGTCTTCGCGGCGGCCTCTCGCCGATCGAGGGGGAAATCCCGTCTTCGGTATCGCTGCCGTCCGGCTGCGCCTTTCACCCGCGCTGCCCAGCCGCGACCGCGCGCTGTCGCGAAGAGACGCCGACTCTCGTTCCGATGGACGAGGATTCGCGCTCTGTTGCTTGTCATGTCGCAGCCTGACGTCGAAGCGCTCCGACGAGGGCTCGCAGATTCAGATGGCGATGAGGGCTGACGAGCGGCGACCGGGCGCGGCGTCGAGCAGTTCCCGAGTGTAGGGATGGGTCGGATCGCGGAAAATTTCGGCGGTCGGCCCCTGCTCGACGATTCTGCCTTTGCGCATGACGACGATTTGATCGGCGATAGAAGCCACGACGGAAAGATCGTGTGACACGAGAACATAGGCGACGCCGAGCGCGTGTTGCAATTCATCGAGCAAAGCGAGAATCTGCGACTGGATCAAGACATCGAGCGCCGAGACCGGCTCGTCCAGGAACACCAGATCTGGCCCCGGCGCGAGAGCGCGTGCGATCGCGACGCGTTGTCGCTGGCCGCCAGACAATTCGCGCGGATAGCGGCTCGCTGTCTCGCGCGGAAGCTGGACGAGATCGATCAGTCGGCTCGCGGCGGCCCGCAACCCCGCGCCCTTTTCGAGCCCGAACGAGATCAGCGGCTCGACGACGGATTCGGCAATGGTGAATCTCGGATCGAGCGAGCCGAAAGGATCTTGCTGGACGAGCTGAATGCGCCGACGAAGGGGCCGAAACTCGGGCCAGCTCAATCGGCCGATGTCGCGATTCTCGAACAGCACGCGGCCGCTGCTCGGTTTTTCGAGGCCGAGCGCGATCCGACAGATCGTGGTCTTTCCGGAGCCCGATTCCCCGACGATCGCCGAGGTTCTGCCGGCGTGGACGGTGAAGCTGACATCGTCCAGCGCCGTCGAAGCGCGCGTCGGCGCCCCCGGCGTCGCAGCGGCAAAATGCTTGGACACGCCCTCGAAGCGCAGGAGTTCGACGCCGGGGGGCCTGCTCGCGCGTCGAGCGCCGAAAACGCCTTTCCCGTCGAGAGCCGGCGCGGCGGCGATGAGCGCGCGCGTATACGCCTCGACGGGCGCCGTGAGAATGGCGCGAGGCGGACCTTGCTCGACGATGCGGCCATCCTTCATGACGAGGACGCGATCGGCGCGATCCGCCGCCAGGCCGAGATCATGCGTGACGACGAGAAGCGCGACGCCGCGTTCCCCGGCCAGTCGAGCGAGATGGTCGAGGATGCTCTTCTGGACTGTCGAATCGAGCGCGCTGGTCGGCTCGTCGGCGATGATGAGGGCCGGATTTCCGGCGACGGCGATCGCGATCAGCACGCGCTGGCGCATGCCGCCCGACAATTGATGCGGATATTGCCGGGCGCGGAGCGCCGGCTCGTCGATGCCGACCTGCTCGAGAAGCGCGATGGTTTCGGCGTCCGCTCGGCGGCCGCGCAGGCCGCTCGCTTTCGTCACCGCCTCGCCGATTTGTCCGCCGATGCGCATGGTGGGGTTGAGACCCACCATCGGATCTTGCGGCACGAAGCCGACGATTTTGCCGCGCAGGCCCAGCGTCTCCACATCGGCCATCGAGACGGACGAGCCGCCGTCGACCGAGATGTCGCCGGCGAGAATCCGCGCATTGGCGGGGAGAAGGCCGAGGATCGCAAGAGCGATGGTGGATTTGCCGGAGCCCGACTCGCCGACGACGGCGAGCGTCTCGCCGCGCCCGATCGAAAGCTCCACATCGTGGACGGCGGCGACGAGCGATCCGCCGGCGCGATAGGCGATGGACAGGCGTCGGACGCTGAGAAGCGGCGGGCGGATGCTCATGGCCGCCTGTCCTCGAGCGTCCGCGCGATATGATTGGCGGCGAGAACGACGGTCATGACGAAGAGGCCGGGAATCAGCGAGAGCCACGGGGCCGTGACGAGAAAATTACGTCCATTGGCGATCAGCGTGCCCCATTCCGCCGCGGGCGGCGCGGCGCCGAAGCCGAGAAAGCTCAAGCCGGCGACGGCGATGATGGCGACGCCGAAATCGAGCGTCGCGAGCACGATCACCGGTCCGCAGGAATTGGGCAGAATATGGCGCAGCAAGGTCCGCGCGCGACTGGCGCCGCCGAGTCGGGCCGCTTCGACATAGGGGAGCGTCTTGACGCGCAGCACTTCGGAGCGCGTCGTGCGCGCGAAGCCCGGCATGATTCCGACCCCGACCGCGACGGCGACCGGAATGGTTCCGAAGCCGATCGCAGTGATGATCGCGAGCGACAGGAGCAGGCTCGGCAAAGCCAGAAGCACGTCGATGAAGCGCATGATGGCGGCATCGGTCCATCCGCCGGCGAATCCAGCGATCACTCCGAGCACGAGGCCAGCCGAGAAGGCGATTCCGACCGCGATCGAGGAGGCCTGCACCGACAGCGAGGAGCCATGGACGATGCGCGCGAACAGATCGCGGCCGAGCTCGTCCGCGCCGAACCAATGCTCGGCGCTCGGCGGCGCCAGTCGATCGGCCGGTGCGGTCAGATAGGGATCATAGGATGTGAGAAGCGTCGGCGCCGCCGCAGCGACGAAGACGAAAGCGAGGATGGCGAGGGAAAGGACGAGGCCCGGTCGGCGCAGCAGGAATCCGAGGCGCGCGGCGCCGCTCGCCGATCTCCGCAGTCCCATCGCGAGCGCCACTCGGCCGCCCGCGACGCGAAGGCGAGCCGTGGACTGTTCGGATCGCGTGTCGTCAACCATTATCGTCATCCTTTCGGCGCATGGACGATACGCGGATCGAGAATCGGATAGAGAAGGTCGACGAGGAGATTGACGAACACGAAGCCCGCCGCGGACAGCGTCACCACGGCGAGCACCACCGGAATGTCCTGCCGAAGGACCGCTTCTTCGGCGAGGCGTCCGACGCCAGTCCGAGTGAACACCGTTTCGATCAGAACGGCTCCCGAGAATGTGTTGCCGATCTGGAGGCCGACCAGCGTCACAATGGGCAGGGCGGCGTTACGGAAGGCGTGCCGGAACTGCACCTCGCCTCGGGTCAGGCCCTTGGCGTGGGCGGTGACGATGAAGGGCTCGCGTGAAACCGCCTCGAGCCCGCGGATCAAGAGCTGCGCATAGATCGCCGCGCTGTAGATCGACAATGTGAAGGCGGGCAGGATCAGCGATCGAAAGCCGTCGTTTCCGGCTGCCGGGAGCCAGCCGAGCGTGAAGGCGAACAGATGAATCAGCAGCAGCCCGAGCCAGAAGCTCGGAAGGGAAACGCCGAAGGCCGGGAGACGGGCGAGAAAGCGGCCGAGGGTAGGGGAGCGCACAGAGGCGGCGAGATAGCCGAAGCCGACGCCCTCGACGATCGAAAAAACGACGGCGAGCCCGCCCAGCGCGAGCGTTTGCGGCAGTCGCTCCAAGATCAATTGCGCGACCGGCGCGTTCTTGCTCGCCGAAAAGCCGAAGTCGCCATGGAGGGCGTTCCAGAGAAGCTCGAAATAGCGCTCGAGCGGCGTCCCATCGAGGCCGTAGAAGATTCTCGCCTCGGCGATTTCTGCAGGAGACAATGCGTCGATGTCCCGGCCCGCGGCGTTGAGCAGAATGGCCAAGGGATCGCCGGGCAGCAGATAGAGAATGAGATAGGCGATCGTATAGGCGCCCATGAGCACGAGTAGAGCTTGAGCGGTCCGCGAGAGGAGATAGCGCGTCACGGCGTTCGCCTCACGCTGCCCAATGTCGCGAAACCTTCGGCGGTCCATGCGAACCCGCTCACCTTGCTGGAGAGCGCCGCCTGCCAGACGCGCTCGAAGAGCGGAAAGGCGAGGTTATTGTCGATGAGAAGATCCTGGAGCTCGCCATAGGCGCGGGCCCTGTCGTCGTCGCGGGTCGCCACAAGCCCCGCGTCGAACAATTTCTCCGCCGCAGGGCTGATTTCTGGCGGAAATGCGTTGCGCGCCGCGGCGCGGCTGCCCGTCGGCGCGAAGCGCGGATCGAGAACGCTCTGCAGCACGATCGGATCGCCGCGCGTCAGATAGAGCCCCACCAGATCGTATTTTCCGGCGGAGAGCGCCGTGACCATCTCGCCCGGAACCAGAAAGCTCAGCTTCAGCTCGATCCCGACCTTCCGCAACTGATCCTGAAGCAGAAGATCGCCGGCGGTCTCCTTGCTCCAGAGAACGTAGAGCAGCGACAGGCGCTTCCCGTTCTTGTATCGGTAGCGATCCTTGCCGAGCGTCCAGCCCGTCGCTTCGAGCAGCCGCGCCGCGCCGTCCGGATCATAGGCCAGCTTTTCCTTCTCGGATTTGAAATAGGGCGTGGTCACGTCGAGAACGCCTTGCACCACGGGGAAGTCGTCGCTGTAGACCGTCCTCGCATAGCTCGTCCGGTCGATGGCCTTTTGCACCGCCTTGCGCAGGCCGGGATCGCCGAGCAGTCGTCCGCCCGCTACATTGGGATAGAGATTATAGGCCGGTCCCGGCAGCGAGCGGCTCGCGATCGCGGCGCCCTTGCCTTTGAACACGCGAATATCCGCCTCGCTGAAAGGATCCCTCGGCCAGAGAATATCGGTCTCTCCGAGAGTGAACTGGCCATTACGGATGCTGGCCTCGGGCACGTAGCGGACCTCGATCCGATCGAGATAGGCCTCCCCGCCATTGTCGACCGCATGTGACGCCCAGCCATAACCCTTGCGTCGGACGAGCTCGAGCCCGACTTCCGGCGTGTAGCTGGCGAGGACGAAAGGTCCGGTGCCGATGATCGCGCCGAGAGATCGCTCCTTGGCGCTGCGCTTGTAGGATTCGGGCGCGAGAATGGCCAGCGTCGTCGTCGACGTCGCCTGCAGAAAGCCGGCGTTCGGCTTCGACAGGACGATCTTGATCCTGTGGGGATCGATCACTTCGGCATGGTCATAGCCTTCGAGATAGGCCGCGCCGAAGGCTCCGGGGGAGGTCACGAGAAACGCCTTGTCGGCGTCGAAGGCTGTCTTCACCGCTTCGGCGTCGAGGGGCTCGCCATTGCTGAACGTCACGCCCTCGCGCAGCTTGAAGAGATAGCTCGCGCCGTCGGCGCCGGCCTCCCAGCTCTCGGCCAGCCAGGGAATGATCTTGCCCGTGGTCGGATCTTGATCCGTGAGCGATTCGACCACATTGCGCAGCACCACGCGATGCTCGATCCAATAGACTTGGAACGGATCGAGGCTGGTGAGAAGCGGATTATCGGCGTTGAAGGCGATGCGCAACGTCGCGGCGCGCGAGCCCGCGCCGATCGCTTGCTCGAGGGACGCTGCGACGAACGCCGAGGCCGCGAGCGCGACAATCGTCGCGGAAGCGGCGTGGCGGCGAAACATACGAATGAAACATCGACGCAAGCCTCTCACCTCGGCGCTCCTGCTCTCTGCGACCAGCGCTCCGCGTTGCGCCATGGTCGACGGACCTTCATGAATCATAGCCTGGAAGCTCCCTGTCGAGGCGACGTAGGAGCGCCGCCCAGGCGAGCCGGTCGTGGTTGGTGATAAAATCGTCGCCGAGGCGTTCGAGCTGGCGAGCAACTTCCGCCTGCGCCGCCTCGGGCGCGATCAGCACATTCTCGCGCCCGGCCGAGAGCGTCCGGATTTGCGCGGTCGCCGCGCGCTCGAGCGACCAGATGTCGAGCCAGGTCCGAACCGCCGTCGCACCGAGCGCCAAAGTCCCGTGATTGCGCAGCAGCAGCAGCGACTTCTCGCCGAGGTCAGCGACGAGACGCGCGCGTTCGTCGAGATTGAGGGCGACGCCTTCATAATCGTGATAGGCGAGGCGAGGGAGGAGCGCGAGCGCGCGCTGATTGAGCGGCAGCAGCCCCTCCTTCTGCGACGACACCGCGACGCCGTCGTCGGTGTGGAAATGCGCCACGAACCGCGCATCCTCTCGCGCCGCGTGGATCGCCGAATGGATCACGAATCCCGCGTAATTGATTCCATGCTCGCCCTGCAGCACATTGCCGTCGAGATCGATCTTCACGAGATTCGACGCCGTCACCTCGCTGAAATAGAGCCCGAACGGATTGAGCAGAAAATGGCGATCCGGTCCCGGAATCCGCGCCGAGATATGCGTGTAGAGGAAATCGTCGTAGCCATGGAGCGCCGTCAGCCGATAGAGCGCGGCGAGCTCCACGCGCGTCGCCCACTCCTCGGGACCAACGTTTCTCTCGAGTCCCTCCGATTCCGAAACAATGAAAGCGATCGCGCTCATCTTGTCGGCCCTTCTGTGCTCTCGAGTTCGCCGGTCGAGACTCCCCGGACAACGTCCCCCGATGATTTCGATCGATCCACCCGCCGCGCCCCGCTCTGGTTCACGCATCGGCATCGTCTCTGCAATCTGAGGCGCGGCAAGCGGCGCCGTGATCTCACACGTTCGGCGACGATGTCGCCGTGACGAGACATTCTGATTCACCCCGTCGCCGCCTCGAGTGGGTCCACATTCATTGTCACCACGACATCGTCGTCCGGAAAATTTCAAATTTCTGATCGCTTCGGTTGAGGAAACTCAACGAAGAATGGACGGCCCCCATCGCGCCTTGCCGCCATATTCAGAATGCATAGCGGATCGACCCGACGATCGAGCGCGGGTCATTGTAGCCGACGGCCCAATAGGCCGGCTGACCGAGACCCGTTCCCTTGGTGATCGGCTGATAGGTGTAGTTCTGCGCGAATCGTCGGTCGAAGAGATTGTTGACCGCGAGCTTGAACGTCCAATGGTCGTCCGGCGTCGTATAGGAGCCGAACAGGTTGACGAAGGCCTGGGGCGCGATCTTGACGATCGGATTATTGATGATATCCGTGTAGTAGGACGTTTGCGCCTGCACGCTGCCGCTGATCTTGAATGTTCCCGGCAGATCGACCGGAATGCGATAGGTCGCGTTGATGCTTCCCTGGAACTTCGGCGAATAGGGAAGCCGCGAGCCCGAATGGGCGGCGGTCGGATACACATAATTCGCGCCAAATGGCGAATTGGCGAGCACGGCGTAGGTCGTCGTTCCCGCGTAATAGTCGAGCAAGGCGTCGAGATAGCTTCCCGTCGCGCCGATCTCGAGATCGTCGTTCGGCCGCACCGTCGCCTGCAGCTCGACGCCGTTCGAGCGGCCGTGGCCGGCGCTGAAGCGATGTGTGGTATTGGTCGTCGGATCTAGCGCCGTCGCCTGCACGTTCTGGATGTCGTTCCAGAAGGCGGCGGCGTTGAAGATCAGCCGGCTGTCGAACCAGGAAGATTTGAAGCCGAACTCGTAAGTCGACAGCTTCTCGGGCCGATAGGGGATCGACGCCTGTGTCACGGATGCGATCGTCGGTCCCTGGGCGCGCATGTCGAAGCCGCCATCCTTCGTGCCTTGGGAGAAGGATGCGTAGAACTGCAATTCCGGCGTCGCCTGATATGAGAGGACCACCTTCGGCGAGCCGGTGAGCCACCCGGCCTTGTCGCGCACGCTCCAATTCAGCACGCCGCGCGGATTATAAAATGCAGCGAACGGGTCTGTTGTCGTAAAGGCGCCGCCCGCGAGCGACGACGAGGTCTGACCATTCACGAGCGAGTAATTGTAATCGTTGTTCCACTGCTCCTGATAGTTGATTCGACCGCCGAGCGTCAATCTCAGCGCGTCGGTGAAATGATAATTGCCTTCGCCGTAGATCGCGTAGGTGTTCGTGATCTGCCACAGCTCCTGCATATTCGGCAGATAGGTCGTGGCGACCTGTGGGTCAGCGAAATAGTTGGTCGTTGTGGCCGGATTATAGGCGTTGGCGCGGCGGCCGGAGAACCATTCGTCGTGGTTGAAATAGCCGGCGACGCGGAAATCGAGCTGGTCATATTCGCCGTTCAGTCGAATCTCCTGCGAATAATTGCGGTCCCAGTAGTGCAGCCAGTTCGAGTTGCGCGCCCACAGGTCGCTCGTGTTGTCATAAAGCGCGACCTGATCGAAATAGCGGAATTGCGTGATCGATTTCAAATTCAGATTGTTGTCGATCCGGTAGCCGATCGACAGCGCCCCGCCGACTTGACTGAAGTCGTTGTATGGATAGAGCGGGTAAAAAGCCGTGCTCGATGAATTTCCAGCGATGGAGCGATTGTTGTACGACTTCGTCTGTCCATTGTCGAACTCACCGTCGATCTGGAGCTGCACCTCCAGTTGCTCCGTGGGCGTCCAGCGCAATTTTCCGAGCACTGTGTTGAGATCGATATTGTTGCCCCTGTTGTTCGTGACGAGATTTCGAACCGTGCCGTCTCGTTCGCGATGGCTGTAAGAAATGCTGCCGAACAATTCGTCGTCGATGATCGGGCCGCTGCCGAGCACGCTGAATTTACGCTCATTGTAATTGCCGTAACCGGCTTCTCCGATGAGGCGAAGCGTGTTGTCCGGCTTGCGGGTGATGATCTGGATGACGCCCGCTTCGGCGTTGTGCGGCGCATTCGTGTCCTGCGGCCCGGGACGCGCTTCGATGCGCTCCACATCGAGTAGGTCGATCTGCGATCCGAGCAGGCGCGGGAAATAGGCGTCGTCGAGATAGACGCCGACAGATGGCGTTCCCTGCGGGTCATATTCGCCGATGCCGCGGAAGAAATAATTGGAGTTGGAAGCCGTCACCGCGGAACGAAACTGCGTCAAGCCGGGCACATAGCCAGCGAGGTCGCGTGTGTTGGCGATGTTGAGGTTTTCGATTTTCCGGGAATCGAAGCGCGTGACCGCCGCCGGCGTCTTCTGGACATCAGGGCCTCGGCCGCTGGAGCCGACCTCCACGTCGGGAACGACCGTTTGCTCGGACGCGGCGCGAGGTTCCGCGCAAGTCGAAGACGCGTCGACGAACAAGAGACCGAACCCCGCCGCGACCCATTTGCGACCATTACGACGCAGACGCATGACAGACTCCTTACTTGTCGGAACTCGCACAGTCTTTTGCATGGTCGATCGGATGCAAAAAGTAAGTAATTCTCAATTCGACATGCGAAAAATAGAAACAGACGAAATCAACCCGACTATCGATCCTGTACAGACGAAATCATTCGCCGAGCATTCGGTCGAAGGGAATTTCGGCTCTTCGATCAGCGCAGCGCGGCGGCGCCGGCGGCTGCGAGAACGGTGTCGCTCTGTGGCGAGTGGATCCGGCTGCAGAGCACGTCCCGATAATGACGTTGCAGCGGATTGTGACGGGAGAGCCCGTGATTTCCGGTCAGCGCAAGCGCTTTCTCGACAGCGGCGATCGAATTATCGGCGACGGTGCATTTGAGCAAGCTCGTTTGCGTCGCCGAAGGCGCTACGCCGCGATCGACGGCGGCGGCAGTCGAAAAGAGCAGCGTCTCGTTGATGTAGAGAAGCCGCTCGATCTCGCCGAGCGCCTCCTGGAGGCGCGGAACCGTGGCGAGAGACGCGCCGAGATTGGTCGGCTTGCGCCGCTTCAAGAATTCGATGAACCAATCACGCGCGGCGCGCGCGACGCCGTCATAGATGGCGGAGAAGAGAACGAAGGTCCAGGCGAGCTCGACGCTGTCCGGCTGCGCCCATTCCTCGGGTCTGCGAATGTCGAGCGCATGATCGTCGGGAATGAAGACATCGTCGAAGGTGACCTCGTCGCTCGCGCTCGCGCGCATGCCGAGATGATTCCAGCTCTTCACGACGCCGACACCCTCGGCTCCGCGCGGCGTCACCCACACGCCGACGAGAGGAGCGTCATCGTCGCTACGGGCCCAGACCGCGTTCCAGGCGAGATAGCCGGCGCCCGTGCTGTAGATTTTACGTCCCGTGAGGCGCCAGCCGCCGGTCACCCGCCGGGCGATCGTCGCCGGCAGGCCGCCGCGGACCGGCGTGCCCAGCTCATGCTCGACTCGCAGCACATTGATGAGCGCGCCATCTTCCACGGCGCTCTCCGCGATGCGCGCGCGCAGCCGCCAGGATGGCGCATCGCGATCGAGACGCAGCAGGGGCGAATGGAGGAGATATTGAAGCGCGAGAGTGAGCCCGGTGTTGGGCTCTCCTTTCGATAGGGCGGAGACGACCTTCAGCGCTTCGACGAGGCTTCCGGCCGAGCCGAACGGCGGCGGAACGACGGCGCGGAAAAAGCCGCGCCGATGCAGCTCGGCGAGATTATCGACTGGAAATCGCGCCGTCTCGTCGAGGGCAGCGGCGTCGAGCGAGAATCTCGCGCCGAGTTCGATGGCGGCTTCGACGATTGCGGGATCGGGCTCGATCCTGGCTGAGCTCATGGCGTCAATATCCGATTTCGGGGCGGACCTGTTCGGCGAGCGGCTCGCCGGCGAGAAATCGCGTGAGATTTGCGAGGAACTGTCGGACCAGCAGCTCGCGGAGCGGCAGCCCGCCGTAGGCGACGTGCGGCGAGATCCGCACGCGCGGATGCGCATACAGCGGATGGCCGGCGGGCAGAGGCTCCGGCTCGGTCACGTCGAGGGTCGCGAAGCCGACGCGCCCGCTCTCGAGAGCGGCGAGAAGAGCGGCATGATCGACGACGCCGCCTCGCGATATATTGACGAGATGCGCGCCGGGCTTGAGCGCCTCGAAGGCACGCGCATCGAGCAGATGGCGTGTCCGAGCGGTCAGGGGCAACAGGACGGCGACATGATCGGATTGCGCGAGAAGCGGCTGCAGCTCCGTCAATTCGACGCCGGGGACGGGGCTCGGCGCGTCGGTGCGGCGATGCGCCAGAACGCGCAGGCCGAAGGCTTGCGCCCGCTTGGCGACTTCGATCCCGATCGAGCCGATGCCGAGCAGGCCGAGGGTCTTGCCGAACAGCGCGCCGAGCTCCGGCGGCGCGCCGCTCGGCGGATCGGTGAGCCAAATTTCGGAAAAGCGCTTCTCGACCGCCAGCAGGCTGGCGATGACGAATTCGGCCAAGGGAATCGACGTTGCGCCGCGTCCGCACGTCACCACCGGCGCATCGAAGATCCATGGAGGAAATTCATCGACTCCGGCCGAGACGGCCTGAACCCAGCGCAGATTGCCGGGCCAGCCGGAGGGCTTTTCCGGCTGTGCGATTCCTCGCGGCGGAATGGCGATCAGCGCATGCGCCGCGTTCGGAACATCCCAGAAATTCGCAGGCGACAAGGCGGCGAGCGCGACGTCGGGCGGCAGCAACGGCGTTACGTCGGCATGAAATCTCTCGCCGAGCTGGTGAGCGACGAGGACCGCCGAAGTGGTCGCAGACGACCCCGTCATCACGCCGACGAGCCTTTCTCCGGCGTCGCCGACGTCGGCGCTTCGTAAAGCAGCTCGTATTCACGAAAGATCATGGCGGCCGCTCCGTTCGTTACGTGAGCCGACGGCACTATACCGATCGACGGATAGCGAAATAGCCAGTTTTTCTTCAGCCATTCATGATTGGTTTTCAACTATTCGGCGGCGATGGGCCTCGGGACCGCGCGGGGCCGTCGGCCCGCGCGCGCGGGCTCCGGGAACAGCGCCGGCCCGAGCAACGCGCCTTCCGGCAGATGCGCGAGCAGAGATTCGAGCAGCATGGATCGCAGATGCTCGAGCGCTTCGCTGCGGCTGTTGGGCGTGAGCAACAGTGACAAGGGCGTCACGCCGGCGATCGGCGGCAGGCCGCTGCGCTCGTCGAGCACGCAGAGCGACGCCGGCAATTCGAACGCGGTGCGGACGGTCACCCCGAGTCCTGATTCCAGAGCTCCCCAAAGCCCGGGGAGGCTCGGACTGGTGAAGGAGACTCGCCATGGGAGGCTTGCCGCGTCGAGCTCTGCGATGCCGAAATTGCGGAACATGCAAGGGGCGTCCAGCAGAGCGAGCGGCAAGGGCTCCTCCGGACGAGCCACGAAGCCGCGCGGGCCGATCCACGCCACGGGAAGATAGGCGACGGCGTCGGGCTCGTCGCAGGCTCCGCCGATCTCCCCGAAGACGAGGGCGATATCGACCGCCCCCTGCGCGACCTGCTCACGAAGATCGCGACTGCGTCCGATGACCGCCTCGAAGACGATATGCGGATAGGCGCTGTGAAACGGACCAAGGACGCTGGTCAGCCATTGATCCGCGAGATCCTGAGGCAGGCCGAGCCGCACCGAGCCCGCGACTGCGCCGCCGCGCGTCGCCGTGACCGCCTCGTCGTTCAACGCCAGAATTCGCCGGGCATAGCCGAGCAGCACGTCCCCCGTGTCGGTGAGCGCGACGCCTCGGCCGTTCTTGCGGAAGATCGCGTGCCCGATCTGATCCTCGAGCTTCTTCATCTGCAGGCTGATCGCGGACTGAGTGCGGCCGAGGCGGCCGGCCGCTTTGACGAAGCTCCCGAGGTCGGTGGCGACGACCAATGAGCGGAGAACGTCCATGTCGAGGTTGATCGGCAACATCATGCAGACTTTCTTTTGCGACGCGCGTACGCAACAAATTGCTTTTACGGACCGCGCGAGGCGTCCGGCATCTCTGTAGACAAGGTAGCACCCCGAGGGATATTAGTCCACAATATCGGTCATCTATATATATTTCAGCGTGGGCTCCGTTTCGGTTCGGGAGCCTCCCGGCGCCAGTCCGCATCCGGGACGTCGTCGGCCGTCGCAAGCGACGCATCGGTGCAATCGAGTGTTCCTGCCAAAGCTTCGGAGAAATAGCGCGCTTCCACGGAGCCGCGCTTCCCCGACGCCTGGAGAGCCAATTAGCTTTTCTCAAGCGTCTCATTTGACGAATGAAATATTCAACATCTCAAAATCTACTAATCTAGATGGGTAAGACGGTCGCCCGCGAGGGTACGGGGCTCGGATTTTCAGTCACGGAGGCTCGCATGCCAGTCCAATTCATCGGCTTCGTCCATTATCAGGAGACGTCCGAGAGTCTCGAGCCGAGAGGTCCTGCGGTCCAACCCGATTTCGTGCGAGACTTCGCGCGGGCGCAGGAGGACGCCGGTTTCGATCGCGTGTTGATCGGCTACGCCTCGAATGTCGGCGACGGCTTCGTCGTCGCGCAGCACGCGGCGGCGCATACCACGCGACTCGGCGTACTCATCGCTCATCGCCCGGGCTTCGTCGCGCCGACTGTCGCGGCGCGCAAATTTGCGACGCTCGATCAGTTCACCAATGGCCGTGTGTCCGTCAACATCATCAGCGGCAGTCACGATGCGGAGCAGCGCCGTGACGGCGATTACCTGTCGCATGACGAACGCTACGAGCGCACGGCGGAGTTCGTCGATGTCCTGAAAGCCGCCTGGACCAGCGAAGGGCCGTTCGATCACGATGGAAAGCATTATCGCTTCAACGATAATTTTTCCCCGGTGAAGCCCGTCCAGAAACCGCATATTCCAATCTATTTTTCCGGCTCGTCGGATGCGGCGATCGCTGTCGGCGCGCGTGTCGCGGATGTCTACATGTTGTGGGCGGAATCGCTCACCGGAACGCGCGACCAGATTTTGCGCATCAAGGCCGCCGCCGCAAAATACGGACGAGCGGAACAGATTGGTTTCAGCCTGTCCGTTCGGCCGATCTTGGCCGATACCGAGAAAGCCGCTTGGGACCGAGCCGAAAGCATTTTGGCGCGCGCCAAAGCGCTGGCCGGCGCGAGCCCGGCGCCTCTTTCCAGCCTCAGCCGTCTGAAGCAAGGCGCCCCAAGCAATGTCGGCACGATTCGTCTGCTGCGAACCGCGGCGGAGGGGCCGGTCGTCGACAAGCGCCTGTGGACCGAAATGGTCTCTCTGCCGAATGCGAGCGGGAACACCACGGCTCTCGTCGGCACGCCCGATCAGGTGGCGGAGTCCTTGCTGGATTATTACGATCTCGGAGTGACTCGATTTCTCTTGCGGGGATTCGATCCCTTCTCCGACGCCGTCGACTATGGCCGGGCGTTGATCCCCATCGTGAAGCTGGAGGTTGCCGGTCGCGACGCCGATACCGCCGTCACCGCCGCCGAATGAACGAGACTGTGGTCCGTTGACGCATTCACGACGGGCGCTCCTCCCTTGCTCTACTGGATCGAACGCCATTCCGCGCGCTTTCGATCGTCATGCTGCGCCGGGCCTTCGTGGCGAGGCCCGGCTTCTCGATCGGCGGTCGGACACAAGTGACAGTCGCAAAATTGTTTCGACACGCATGACTTAATTGGAGACACGTCATGTACGTAGGGCATTTCGCGCTCGGATTGCTCATCATCGCCAAGGCGCCGAGGGTGAAGCCGCTGCCGATCCTGCTGGGCGTCGGTCTTCTCGATATCGTGAATGGCTTGGCGGTCATGACAGCCATCGACCACGTCACGCCGAATCTCGCCAGCGGACCCTATCTGTATTTCGATTTGACCTTCATCGATTGGGACCACTCTTTGCTCATGGCGATCATCCTGTCGGTTTTGTGGGGCTCGCTGTTTTATCGTGACACGCGCCTGGCGCTGCTCGCCGGCGTCGCCAGCTTCTCCCACTTCCTGCTCGACCTGCCTTTGCACAACGGCGATCTCGCTCTCTATCCTCACGCCGAGCGCCATCTCGGCGGGGGCCTCTGGGCCAGCTTGGGAATCGGGTCCTGGCTACTGGAAGGCGTTTTCTCCACGCTGCTCGTCGTCTGGGCTTGGCGACTCGCCGCGAGACGTGGAGTGAGCCTCGCTTGGCCGGCAGTCTTTCTCGCTGCGCTGTTCATCCAATTGTCACCATGGCTTTCTCCGACGAAGTTCATCGCGACATTGCCGGAGCCATATACGCATCTGCTGCTGGGTCTCGTCATCACGCTCGGCTTCATTGTACCGGGAATCGTTCTGACCATTCTCGTCGTCGATGCAGAACGAAAAGGTCGGCAGAGCGGAGTGGAAGAGGGCATTGCGGCACGAGCCAAATCGAAGCAATCCGTTTCATGAGAAGCCGAGGGCACCGCTGTCGTGAATCTCTCTCTTTGCAAGAGTTCGAATGAACCGCTGTTCTCGAAGAGCAGGAAACGGCCATTTTGATCGCATGAAGAGGCGCAGACGCTATGACCTTTCAAAAACCGATTACCCCGCAAATTCTCCATAAGGACAATGAGGACGACGTTCTGTTGAGCAATGTTCGCGCCCTGATCCCAGCTCATATCGAGCGGGAACTGGCCGATTTGATCGTCCATGATTGGGGCCCTGAAGATCGACGATTATTCTTCGACTCTTATCGATCAGAAGAGCGGCGGTATATTCTCCGTAGCGTGCCAGGATCGATCGACTTGAGCGCCGCGACAGCTCTGCAGGAGTTCGAATTGAATCTCGCTGAATTTTATCGCCGAGAAGGTGAGCATCTGCATCTTGCCGCATCCTATCTGCCGGCGAGTGTCGAGGAACATCTGCGACGAATATTTCTGCCCAACGTAATGCGGGTGACTGACGAAGACGCTACGACTTTGGCGGCTAGGCTCGCCGAAACTGAGCGATGGGAAGAAGCGCGAGTCAACTCATATAGAATGTTGAACGACACCAAGAACTACTTTTTTTATCGAAAATCGCATGAGCATGTGCCCGGTCTGATGCTCATCGAGGTCGCGCGGCAAGCTATGTATCATTATTTCTATAGCGCGAGCGGTTACGATCGCGGCGAGGTGTCGATTTCCATGTCGGAGCTCGATGTGCGGTTCTCTTCCTATGTCGAGTCGACTTACGCAGTCGACGTGTTGATTAGCCAGACCGAAGGCATTGCCCGCAAAACACCGAAATTCGTCGACAAGATGGCGAGGTTTTTTCAAAATGGACGAGAGGTCGCGAGAGTCCGCCTGCGGGGCGGAGCGATGAAAATGCCTTTGTTCAAGCGCATGCGCGTATTGAACTTTCCCGACAATCATTGGTTCACGCCTTCCGATCGCGTTCTTCGCAATGTGCTCGTCGCTACCGATGGGCGGCTCTCGTTGCGCGCCGATCTTCAGATGCTTTCGCTGAAGGGCGTTTCTGTAAGAAGCTCGGCTGCGCTGGAGGGGAGTAGCGACGTCAAGAGTGTATCGATCCACATTGATGGCGTCGGGTTTCTCTCCCTTCCGATCGGCGCTTTCGACGTGTCCGAAGATCGCGTTGTGCTGAGATTCGACACCTTGTCTCGTGAGCAATCAGTCGCGTTGAAAGAAGCGATCAAGTCCCATTTCTTTTTCGCGGCGGAGGAAGATTTTGTCTCAACGAGCGCTTCTGAGACCAAACCGTTGAGTTCCGGAAACCTGGCGGCGCCGCGCTATGAAGCCATTTCCTGAGGTGAGCGCGCCGATGACGCTTGGGCGCCTGCTCCTGAAGAACCGCATCTATTTCGCGCCCATGGGCCTCGACATGGCCGACTCACTTGGCTGCATGTCCGAGGAATTGGAGCAGTTCTACCGGGGCGTCATCGACGGAGGCAGCGCGATGGTCGTCCTCGGAAATTCCTCTATCGACCCATCGACTCGCTTACACGAGCGCGGTCTTTGCCTGCATGATGCGACACAGGCGCGAAGGCTCGAACCGCTTATCGCCTATGGAGCGTCTCGCAATTGTCCGATCATTATTCAATTGCAGCATTATGGAGCGCAGGGCAGCACCCGATTTACCGGCCTGCCTCTGCTCACGCCGAGCGCGCCGAAACAGCATGGGCAACGCGCCCCTGGAGAATATAGGACGTCACGCATAATGGATGTTCATGACATCGTGGCGGTGCGCCGCCAATTCGTGCGCGCCGCGCGTCTCGCGCAAAGCGCGGGCGCTGAAATGATCCAACTGCAGGCGTCGAACGGATATCTTCTAGGCAGTTTCTTGTCGCCTTACACTAACCAACGCGCGGACGCCTATGGAGGGTCTGCTCTACGCAGAGCGCGCTTTCTCCTCGAGGTCGTCGATGACATTCACGCTGCAACTCATGGCGGCATCGATATATCCGTGCGGTTGGGAATCGACGACTGCCTCGGTCCAGAAGGACAGCAACCGCATCTTCTGGGCGGCGTGGTTCGTGCACTCGAGCGAGTGGGCGTGGCCGCGATCATGTGTTCAATGTCGATCGCCGAGACGTTCCATTATCTGATACATCCGACGCCGGAAAAGAAGCGACGTTTGATCGAAGGAGTCCGGCATATACGCGCGCATACGTCATTGCCGATTGGCTTCGCGGGGTTCACAGCGTCGATCGAGCAGGCCGAAAGCTTGCTCGCGGATCGTACAGCGGATCTGATCGGCATGACCCGTGCGATCTTCGCAGACAATGATCTCGTCGCAAAGTCATTGGCGGGTCGGCAAGGCGCTGTCGACGCATGTCATTTCGACGGCAATTGCTTTCGTGACAAGAGCAACCCGGCTCTCGACAGAGTGTATTGCTGCGTGAATCCGAAATACAAGCGCCCGGATCATGTTCGGTACGCGTGAGGAGGTGAGAGTGTCATTCGTGGGAAAGACGAGCCTCGTAGTCGGCGGAACGGCGGGACTAGGATTCGAGATCGCCAGGAAGCTCGTGGAGCTACAAAGTCGTGTCGTGATCATGGGACGCCAGAGAGAGAAGGGCGAAGCCGCGGCTAGTACCCTCGGCGATGATGTCCATTTCATCGAATGCGACGTCGGAGACTCGCGAAGCGTCGGCGACGCCTTCGATGCTCTCGCGGAGCGACACGAATTGCATTTCGCGGTCAACAACGCTGGCGTCACCGGCCCTCACCGCCCGATCAGGGGCACGGATCCGCGCGACTGGGATCGGCTCATTCAGGTGAATTGCAGCGGGCCATTCTACTGTCTGCGTCGCGAGATCGAACTTATTCGCCGGACAACCGGCGGCGCTATCGTGAATGTGTCGTCCTGCGCCGGACGTCTCGCCATCCCCCATCAGGCGGCTTATGTCGCCGGCAAGGCCGCGTTGAACCTTCTTACGCAAGTAGCCGCGATCGAAAACGCGACCGACCATGACGGTGGGTTCGCGGTGCGCGTGAACGCCATTGCGCCCGGGCCAATTCTCGGGGGAATGAACACGGCCGAGCGATTGGCCGCAAATCCGGAAGGCACGAAGCGAAAGATCGATGTAACAGCAATGAAGCGCTTCGCGCGTCCAGAGGAAGTGGTCGACAGCATTATTTATCTCCTCGGACCAGGGGCCGCATACGTCACTGGCGCTATTCTCGATGTCGATGGCGGCTATCACGCGGGAAAATTCTGAGAGGCGAAGGTGCGGACAGTTTTCATCACCGGAGCGAGCACGGGGATCGGGCACGCGCTCGCGAAGCTCTATTTGTCTCGGGGCTTTAGAGTGTGCAGCGTTTCGCGACGCGCGCCCAAGGAATTGGCCGATCATCCGGATATGATCTTCGTCCAATATGATTTGACCCGTTGCGACGGGATTCCGGCCATGGTCGATGAGCTGTTGAACCGGGCCGAGAACGCCTCTCCGGAGATCGTGTTTCTCAACGCGGGCACATTCGGATCGCCGCCGAAGCGGGCAGACGAGACGCCGATCGTCGAGTTTCAGGAGATTTTGGCGATCAATCTGGTGGCCGTCAAAGCCGTTTTGGACGCTTGCCTGTCTCGCGCCGAACGACCGCGATGCGTGGTGTTCTCGGCATCGATTTCAGCGCTTCGGCCCCGCGCCGGCATGCTGTCCTATGCTGTGTCCAAGGCGGCAATGAACGCCTTGGCGCAAGTCTATGGCATCGAAAATCCGGATATTTTCTTTGCGGTTCTCGGCCTTTGCAATGTCGACACCAAGGTCGCGAAAACGATCATGCAGGCCGATGACCGCTTCGACGATCTCGTGGCGCTACGTGGTCGGGCGAAGAAGATTCCCGGATATCTATCGTCTCCGGACGAACGCGCGCGACATCTCGCGGCAATCCTCGAACAACGCACGCAGCTTGGATTGCAATCGGGTCTTTTCAAAGAGATTCGGGAGTTGATCCATTCTTGTTCGAACTGACGAATAGATAATGCACCTCATTTGCACACTCATGCCAAATCGGAGATCCAGTATGTCTCGCATCCAGAACGTTGCCGGCACGGCCTTCGTCGCCGCGGAGTGTCGCGCCGAGGAAAATCTCGAAGATCATCCTCTCTATCGTGACCCTATCGTGCATTTGTTCCTGGATGAGGAATCGAAGCGTGCGGCTGATCGCATTTTCGTCTCCTTTCCGCAATGGAAGGCGAGTGTTCGTGTGAGAACCCGCTATGTCGACGACTGGCTCGATCGGCAATTGCAGATCGGCTTTCGCCAAGTCGTGATCCTCGGCGCCGGATTGGACACTCGCGCTCAAAGAAAAGCCTCGTCGGGGGTCACCTATTTCGAGATCGACAATGGCGCGACGCTCGCTTTCAAAAGCGCCCGCCTGCAAGAGAACGGGGTGGATCCGGGAGCGGTCTATATTTCCGGCGACTACATCGCGGATGATCTCCCCACGCTTCTTCGGCGTAATGGTTTCGATTTTTCACAGCCGAGCCATTTTATCTGGGAAGGGAATACGGCCTATCTCGACGCCTCGGCGGTTTCGCTCGTTCTCGACTGTATTGCGCAAAATGTACTGCGATTTTCGATTTCTTTTGATTATGTCGCACAGGAATTGATCGCCAACGAAACCGGTGATCCGGAGACGGCCGCGGTCGTGGCGCGTTTTGCGGCGATGGGTGCGCCTTGGACCTATGGCGTCAGTGATATCGGGTCGCTCGCCGGCAAAATCGGCGCTCAGGTCTCCGATCGATTTTCCATCGCGGAGCTTTATCGACGCTATTGGCCAGGCAAGACGCCGGATTCGCGAATATTCGATTATTATCGGATATGCACTCTGGAAGGTGGACGAGGCGATAGGTCGCGGATGCCGTCCGCAGAATTCGGCCTCAATCCGTCGAATGACGAATCGTCACTCGTGTCCTAAAAATTACTGCTTTGTCGATAGGCGACGACCTCCGTTAGGATGACGATCGGTAAAAGCGGCGAGAGCGGCCGGAAGTCGTAACGAGGCCTTCGAAATGGACTTCGAACGACGGCGAGGGCGTGGAACTCGATCGGGTCTAAGAATTGTCTGCACGTATCTTGTTCGAAATCGCGAGCGCTTGCCGAGGCAGAATATCGAATGTGGGGCGTCATGTCGGAAATGGGTAGCTTGTCGCGTCGTGAACTGCTTGCTCTGATCGGATCCACAGCCGGGCCAGCCGTCATGACCATGGCGATGTCCAGCCTCGGACTTGCCGGGCAGTCGAATTATCGCGCCGAGCCTGATCTCTCTGGCGCGCCGAAGGGCGTACGCGTGCTCGTGCTCGGCGCCGGGCTGGCAGGGCTCATCTCGGCCTATGAGCTTCGGAGGGCGGGCTATCAGGTAGAGGTGCTGGAATATAATTCTCGCGTCGGCGGCAGGAGTTGGACGCTACGTGGCGGTGATATCTATACGGAGCTAGGCGGCGAGACGCAGAAAGTCGACTTCGACGAAGGGCTCTATTTCAATCCGGGGCCTTGGCGCATTCCCCATCATCATTATGCGATCCTCGATTATTGTCGGAGGTTCGGAGTCGCCCTCGAGCCCTTTGTCCAGGTCAACCACAATGCTTTCGTCCACAGTTCGAAAGCGCTTGGCGGGCGGCCAGTTCGCTATCGCGAGGTAGCGGCGGATTTTCAAGGTTATGTTGCCGAACTTCTGGCCAAGAGCTTAGGCCAATCCAAGCTCGACGAAGCGATTGACAAGGAAGACAAGGAAATATTGGTCGAGGCGTTGCGTAATTGGGGCGCGCTCGACGAAGAGCTTCGTTACTCGGCGAGCTTCGCGGCGAGCATGCGGCGCGGCTTCGACAAGCCGCTCGGCGGTGGGATCGATCCGTTCCCGATAGTTTCGAAGCCGTTATCGCTGGAGGATATTTTGCGCCCTGGCCTCTGGCAGTGTCTGCTGCCAGGATCGCTTCAGCTGTTTCAGACGACTTTGCTCCAGCCGGTGGGTGGAATGGACCAGATCTCGAAAGCAATTTATCGCGAACTCGGGGATATTGTTCGTTTCGACGCCAAGGTCGTCGCCATTCGTCAAAACGAGCATGGCGCGCGTGTGGCTTATGAGGATTTGCGCGAGCGTGGTGATATCCGTGAGGTCGCAGCTGATTGGGTCGTCTGCACGATTCCCTTGTCGATCCTGAGCCAAATCGATTTCGATGCGAGCGACGCCTTGAAGGCCGGGGTCGCGGCGGTGCCATACGGCGCGGCGGTCAAGATCGGCCTCCAATTCAAGCGCCGATTTTGGGAAGAGGATGATTTCATCTTCGGCGGCGTTACAACGACCGATCTGCCGATACATCAGATCGGCTATCCGAATTCGGAATTTCTGCGGCGCGGCAAGGGCGTGCTGCTCGGCGCCTATGTCTTCGGTTCGCCGGCGTTGGAATATACTTCGGTTCCGGCGGCCGAGCGGGTGCGGCGCGCGGTGGCTCTGGGCGCTCGGATTCATCCGCAATATCCGAGCGAATTTGAGAACGGCGTGGCCGTCGCTTGGCATCGCGCGCCCTTCGCGCTCGGCTGCGCGGGCCTTTGGAGCGATGCGGCGCGCGCCGAGCATTACCGGAATGTCGCGGAGATAGATGGTAGGCTTGTGCTGGCGGGTGAACATGTTTCGCTGCTGCCGGCGTGGCAGGAGGGGGCGGCGCTTTCTGCGCTCGATGCCGTCACTCGTCTGCACAAGCGCATTTTGGAGAAATCCGAGCATGTCGCAGCGAAGCATTAGAATTTTTTCCGCGCTCGTCGTCAGCTTCGCGGCAGGGATTTTCACACTCGCTCCTTCTGTGAACGCTCCACGAGCGGCGAGCCGAGGCCTCTACATTCTTCTTCCCGAGGCGTCTTTTGAGACGATGCGGCGCGGGGACGAGATATATGCGGTCGTCTGCGCCGGTTGCCATCTGCCTCACGGCGAAGGAGCGATCGGCGCCGGCCGCTATCCTTCGCTGGCGGGCAGCACGAAGCTCGAGCATGGAGCCTATGCGATCGACATCGTCCTCTCTGGAAAGGGTGCGATGCCGCCGTTCAAAGAACTGCTGGATGATGCTCAGATTGCTGCGGTTCTGAACTATGCGCGCGGCGCAGCGTTCGGAAATGCATTTTCGCCGATTATAATGGAAGCGGACGTGCGGCGTGCGCGTCATTGACGCGCAGCCTTCATTCGGAGGACGACATGACGAAGGCGTTGCGAATTCTTTCCATCGGGACAGTCGTGGCGACATTCGGCGGCGTCGCGGCGCGCACGGAGGAGATCGTCCGCTATCCTCTGCCGACGCCCATCGCGCCAATCTCGCTCGGCGTCGAGGTCCCGGCCGGCAAGGCGCTGGTGTTCCTGAGCGGTGCTGTGCCTTTCTCATTTCCCGATAAAGACGGCAAGACGGCGCCGCCGCTGATAGGTACGCAAGCCCAAGCAAAATTCACGCTGGAGCGTATTCGTCAATCTCTCGAAGCGTTGCATTTGACGCTGGCCGATGTCGTATTCCTTCGAGCCTATCTCGTCGGAGACCCAGCGACCGGCGGCAAGCTCGATTTCAATGGCTTCAACGCTGCCTACAAGCAGTTCTTCGGAACCGCCGAGCAGCCGGCTCTGCCGGCGCGAACGGTCGTCGAGGTCGCGGGGCTCGCCAGCCCGGAATTTCTCGTTGAGATCGAAGTCATCGCCGCGCGCCGGTAACGTTGTGGCCACGCAGCAGTCGATCGCTATCGAGATCATCTCAAGGTTTGTGATTTTTTATACGCTACCTCGGACGGAGCATGAACGCTCGTTCGATCACGCCGCGTCTTCCAGATAGATTGTTGAGGGACCACGCCCTCCACCAATCGCAAGAATCGGGTGTTGTGGGTCCCCGCACAATCAACTCGACTTGCACTCGGCCCGCCTCTCCGGCGGGCCTTTTGCTTTCGGGGGAATGGCAACATGGGGCCGGCGGCCTTTGATCGGCGCGCGCAGAGTACAGCTGATGCCGCTACGAGCAACGGCGGTTTGCCTGGCGATAATCGCACTTCTCGCCGCTCGGAGGCGTTGTTGGCGATTACCTGCCGTCGAGCATTTGCCGCAAGGCGCGCTTCGGACCGCGATGTCTTCGCGGTGGGGGTGGGCGGTCGATCCGTGGTGACGCGCCCAAATGGCGTCGTTTCGGTTTCGGGATGGGTGGGCGAGCGCGCGAGGTTGGTGTGCGGTCAATTCATAACGGTCGATTTGGGCGTGTCGCGTTTGCCGAAGATCGACAAATTATCTATCGCGCGCCGCATAGGGGATTCGAAGAGTTGAAACGAGAGGAGGCTCGTAATAAAAATGCAGGAGTAACAGATCAGGCTAAGAACAGCGATTACGACGCCGCTCCCTTTCATCAGTTTATCGCCGACGATATTGATAAAAACAAGTATAAAAAGCCAGTGCCACATATAGATCGAATATGTGAGCTGCCCGAGTGGGGCGATCCGCATCACGATCGGAATTGCGGTCGCATAATTGTCGCGTGCGACCGCTCCCGTCACGACGAAGATGATCAGCGCCAGAATCAACATGGGAGATTGGCCTGCGAGCATGGCCGCGACAATCGCCAGAAAGCCGGCCGATAGGATGAAGATGTGGAGCGTGAGCCTTTTTATACGATGACGGAGGCGCAAGAGTGCCACGCCGACGCCGAAACCGAATAAGCCGCGGAGAAGCGGATGCAAATTATTCGTCCAGTCGTGAATACTGAGGTCGACGCCATATCGATGGACGAGACCGAGCACGATCGCCGCGCAAATCGTCACGATAAAAAAGACGTCTCTGTGTTTCACGTTGCGGGCGAGGATAATCGCGATCGGGAAGCCGATATACATGATCATTTCGACGCTGATCGACCAGCTTACACCGTTGAAATAATGATCGTTTCCGCAATGGATAAAGGAATGGAGCAAAATGGCTGTGTCGGCGATGCACAGCGGGCTGAAGGACGGCGTATGTCGGCTCGGCAGTTGCAGCGCGGCGAATCCTGCATAAAGGGCCGCGGAAAGAAAGAGCGTCAGAAGATGGAGCGGGAATAGTCTTGCGATGCGTTTTTTCAAAAATCGGCCGTAGCTCTGTAGATCGTCGATACGGTCGAAGTAGACGTAGGATATAACGTATCCAGATATGATGAAGAACATGTCGACAAATAGAGCAAGCCCCTCTGATCGCTCGGTTGCTGCGGGCGAAAGCATGAATTCCTTGGAGTGGTGGAATACGATCCCGAGAGCAGCGAGGAAGCGAAGCGTGTCGAGGTGTAGCATCTCACCCGATGTCGCCACGAGCGGCTGCAACCTAGACCACTTCAGCATAACCACTGCCTGCCCCTTGCTCCATAAGGTCTAGCTTGCGTCGATTGATTTACCAAGCGCAATTGGGCTATAGCGAGGCGAGAAGCCGGGGGATTTGTCGTCTCTCATCGGCTCGGCGTCCTGGCGCAAGCGGTTTCGCGACGCTATCGCTTTCGAGCGCGCGGCTCGGGGCCAGCTTTCCGCATTTCATCCAGAAAATCGAGATATTTCGCCGCGACGGCGTCCCAGCCGAAAGCCTCGGCGGTGGCGCGGGCGCCGGCGCGTAGCGCCGCAAAGTCGGCCACGTCGTCGAAAGCCGCGCGCAATTTGTCGGCTATGTCATGGGCGTCGCGCTCTATGGCGAAGCCGTTCACTCCGTCTTTCAAATAATCTTCGATCCCGCCGACGCGCGTGGCGAAGACAGGCAGGCCGGCGGCCATCGCCTCCATGCAGACGAGCGAAAAAGTCTCATAGACGGTGGGCAGCACAAAAGCGTCGGCGGCGGCGTAGAAGGCTTCGACGTCGCGCCGCGCCCCGCAAAACACCAGCTGGTCTTTCGCCGCTCCGGCGAGCTTTCTATAGCGTGCGGGATTGTCGGAGCCGACCACGGTCAGCCAATAGCGCTCGTCCAATAGCGCGAGGGCCTCGACGAGAGGAGCGAGCCCCTTGCGTTCGAATTCATGGCCGACGAAGAGTAGGAGCCGGGCGTCGCGTGGAATTGCGAACGCCTGACGAATTTTGGCGCGGGCGTGTTCCGATGCTTGGAAACGGTCGAGATCGATGCCATTGTAGATCACACAGATGCGCTCGGCGGGAACTTTGTAATGAAATTGCAGTTCTTCGCGAACGCGGGTCGAGACGGCGACGAATTTGCGGTAGCGCAGGCCGCCGATCATCCAGCGATCGCGCATGGCGACCCAATAATGCATCGGATTGAGCCGCCAGCTCCATTTGCCCGCCTTGCGCTTTTGCAGGAGGCTTTCCGCGTTGACCGAATGAACGACCAGCACGTCGCCGCGCAGGCAATCGCCATGGCCGATGATCTGCGCCGCCGGCGCGCGGCGCGTGAGCGCCAGCGTCGCGGCAATGGTGAACAGCGGTACGACGATGAGGCGACCGACATAGCGCAGGGGGCCGCGCGTCGGTATGTGCGAGAGCCAGGGCGCGACTCTTTCGATCGCCGCCGCCGCATCGTCGCCTTCGGCGACCGCCGCCGCAATGACTCTATTGCGCACGCCGGCGCGCGAAAAGGCCTTCGCGAGCTCGAAGGCGACATTCTCGACGCCGCCCTCGCGGCTGAATTCTTGCACCACTTGAACGATTTCCAGCGTGCGGCGAGGTTCCATCGGTCAAGTCCATGAGACGAATGATTGCGAGAATTGTCGGGCCGACGCTGTTCTTCTTCGCGTCATCGGCGTTTTGCGCGGAGCGGCCTCTCCAGCATGATGAGCTTTGCGCTGACGGGACTTGCGTTCCTCGGCCGTCGCTCGACGCGCCTTTGCGGATGCGTATCGGCGGCGGCAATCTGGTGACGCATCTGCATGGCGCGCCCTCGGCGCAGATTTATGCCGCCTTGCGCGGGGTCGGCGCGCCGCTCGGTCGGATGGATTCTTACGGCTGGCGCACGCTCGATCGCAAGCCGACGCCGACGGATTTCGACGCTGCCATGCGCGAGGCCCATGAGCGTGGCGTCACGCCGATCATATTGCTCGAATATGAGGGCTCCTATCAGTTTCTCGAGCCGCCGCAGCCGATCGGCTCCTATGAGGACTGGTACGCCGCTGGCGTCGCCTATGCGAAGCGGTTCAGGCCCGGCGGCGATTGGGCGAAAGCCAATCATGTGACGGGTTGGGGCGTCACCGTCTTCACGGCCATCAACGAGCCCGATGTGCAGGCGACGATTCCGCGCGACGCTTATCGCAGGGCGCTGGAGGGCCTCGCCGACGGCGTGCACAGCGTCGATCGGGAGCTGAAGGTCGTTCCCGGCGGTTTCGCGACCTGCAATTCTCATGGCGACGCCACATTGCGCGGCTATGGCCCGGCCATCGCGACGCTGCTGGAGGATGGTCGTCTCGATGGCGTCGACCTGCACACTTATTATAATTTTCGCTGGTTTCCGCTGACCAAAGGCCGTCACTTCTCGGCGCAGAGCTGTTTCGATCGCGTCAAAAAAGCGATGGGTCTCACGCGCGACGTCAATTTCTATGCGACCGAATATAATATCTCCAAATCCGAGGGGTGGGCGCGTCCTGAAACGGCGGCCAAATTGTTTTTGACCGCCTTTTGGGACGAAATGGCCGTCGCGGGCGCCAATGGGCGCCCAGCCACAATATTCGCCATGCCCTGGAATCTCGGCGATACGGGAACGATCGAAGGGCCGAGCTACGCTATGGCCGCGGCCGCCGATCCCTGGCGTCCAGAGCCGCGCGCCATCGTGCTGCGCAATGTGATCCGGCTCGCCGGCTCGATGCATTTCACCTCCATCGATCAGCAGAAGGGACTGCTGACTCTGGACGGACCGGACGGGCGGCTGCTCGTTTGGCACAATCTCGACGGCTGGACCGACGCGCCCGGCTCGGCATGGACAGTCGTTCTGCCGCCATGGGCCGTCGCCGCCGAGCTCTGGGGCTGGGATGGGCTGCGCAAAAGCGTCTCGGTGACGGGAGGAGAGCATCGCTTCACGGCTCTACGGCAGGGTGAGACTTATATGGTTTTCTTGCCGAGGCCTGAGCCGTGACGGAGCCTCGGTAGGCTTCGAACCAGGCGCGCCGCAGCCGGTGCGCCACTTCGTCATAGGTGAAGCGCGAGGCGACATTCTCCAGCGCGGCGCGTGACTTTGCCGGCATATCTTCCCTTCCCGCGGCTATAGTGTCGAGCAGCCGCGCGAGCGCCGCGCTGTCGCGCTCGGGAATGATCCATCCGCCCTCGCCGACGACGTCGGGTATCGCGCCGCAGGACGAGCCGATCACCGGCACGCCGCAGGCCTGCGCCTCTATGACGACGCGGCCGAACTGCTCCCGCACATGCGGCGTCGTGCGTGTGAGCAGCACGAGCGCGTCGAGCCCGCGCATGAATTGCGCGACCTCCTGCGGCGCCGCCCAGTCGCGAAAGCTCACGCGGTCGCCGAGGCGCAGTCGCTCGACGCGGGCGCGCAATTTGCTCCCATGCGGCCCGGCGCCGATCAGGCCGAGACTGACCATGGATCGCGTTTGCGCGAGCGCGTCGAGCACATCGTCCAGGCCTTTTTCCTCGACGAGCCGGCCGACATAGCCGATGCGCAATCCCGCGCCCTGCGGCGCCGCCGGGCCGTCGGGACGAAAGCACTCCTGATCTACGCCATAGCCGATCATCGTGACCGGGCCGTCATAGCCGCAGGCCCGGACGACAGCCTCGGCGTCCTGGCTGCGCGCCAGAATATGCGCGCATTTCCTCAGCACGAAGCGGCGGATCGTCTCGAAGGGCGGCGGCAAGGACTTCAATATGTTCTGATCGACCTCGAGAACGAGAGCGGCGTCCTGTTTCGTGAGCGCGGCCTGCAGCGCCACTATGCTCCAGGGCTCTTCCCAAAGATGAAGCACATGCGGCCCGACTTTGCGCAGCAGGCGCGGGAGGCGCGGATAGAAATGCAGATACCAGTTCAGGGGCCCGGCGCTCGGAAACAGGATCGGCAGAATATGCAGCTGCATCGCCGGATCGACCGCCGGCTCGCCGACGAGCGAGCGGCCGAATTCGCGCCAATTTTCGGGCGTGACGAGATGCAGGTCGAGATCGCTCTGGCGCAGCAGTGGCGCGTATCGCTGCCGCCCGCCCTTTTGACCGACCGCGGAATGCGCGACGGAGACGACGCGCAATGGAGAGGGGAGGGGAGTGCAAAGATCAGACACGGCCGAGCATCCTCGCGATCACGCCGGAAAGTCCAGTCAAATGCAGCTCCGCCATGGCGAGGCTTCGCGCTGCGCCGTTCAGCGTGTTGCGCGGCAGGCTGAACGCATCGCTGCGGCGTCGCATCACGCCCTTGCGCGTCGTGGCCGCCGAGGCGAAACCTGCGCGCCGCGCCAGCGCGAAGTCGCGCGGGCCGGCGTCGGCGGCGCGGCCGAAGGGGAAGGCGAAATGGCGAATGTCTCTGCCGAGCCTCGCGCAGAGCCGCTCGCGGCAGGCCACGAGCTCGGCGAGCGCATCCGTCTCGCCGAGCGCCGAAATGCGGGGATGATCGACCGTATGGGCGCCGATCTCGACGAGCGGATCTCGAGCCAGCGTCTCCAGCATATCCCAGGAAATGGCGTGTTTCTCGCGCAGCTCCGCCGGGTCGAAGCCATTATCCGCGCAAAAGGCGTGATAGAGCGCGCTAGCGCGCGGCCCTTCCCAGCTTCGTTCGATCTCGGCATAGGCGCGGCGCTTGGCGAGCGCGGCGCAGATGTCCGAGGTTTTCCCGGTGTGGATGATGCGATCTTTGCGCAACAGTATCTCCTCGAGGCCGGCGTGCCACATGGGCATGGTCGCGTCGGGAATGCCGGTGGTGACGAATAAAGTCACCGGGGCCGCGTGCTTGCGGAACAGCGGAACGACCTCCTCGAAACTGTCGCGGTAGCAATCGTCGACGGAAAAATTCACAAAACGATCGCTTGGCCGATCGGCGGATGCACGAGCGATCGCCTCGTCCATGGTCACGATCGACCAGCCCTGCGCCTTCAAATAGGCGAGCAGAGCGTCGAGATAGGCGAGATCGAGATAGAAGTTGCGATTGGGCAGTCGCTCCCAGAGCGCGCTGGGCGCAGCGCGGTGAAAGGTGAACAGACAGCCCCGCGCGCCTTTCGCGACATCGAAGAGCGCGCCGATCGGCCTCAGCAACGCCTCCATCGGCAAAACATCGGTCAAAGTCGATGCGAGACTCATGGCTGCTCTCCGAGCCGGAATGATATTCGCAATTTCGAAACGCTCGCTCGGCGCAATTCCGGCAGCAGAATGAGTGCGGCCACTGCGGTGCAGCAGGCGCAGACGAATGCGCCGGAGACGAGCCGCGGCGCGAGAGCGCTCGTCAGCGCCGCGATCGACCAGCCGGCCGCCAACATGGCGACGCCGGGCGCGGCGGCCACGCATATCAGCGCGAGAATTCGCTGGCGATTGGGCAGCGCCCATGTGGTTCCGACGAGCAATGTGAGGCTGCGCGCGCTTTCGCCGAGGCCGATCAGCAACATGCCATAGGCCAGCGGCGGAGCCAGCCAGGCGCTGATCGCATTCAAGAATATATTGACGAGATAGGCGCCGACGACGATCAGCGTCGCCCGCGCATTGCGCCCCTCGCTGTTGAGGCGCCGCACGAGAATCCAGCCGAGCGTCGAGGCCCAGAGGCCGATGGAGACGCCCTGCAGCGCAGAGCTCGCGAGCAGCAGTCCGGTCTCCGAGAAGGCGCCGCGGAAGAATGCCAGCCGGACGATATCCGATGCGAAGACATAGGCGAAGGCGGATGCGGGGATGGTGATTACGAGGATGAGGCGGACAATGCCTTCGATCTGATGATGGCCCTCGTCCTTCCTGTAGCTCGACATATAGGCGAGGCCGACCGGCTGGCTGATCAGCAGCGTCGCCGTATCGGAGAGCGTGCGCGCATAATCGAGCGAGGCCACAGCGCCGGTGACGTTTCGCGAGGCCGCCAGGCGCTCGATCCAGACCTGCCCCTGCTCGGCGAAGGGGAGCGCGAGCAGCGGCCGCAGTCGCCACAAAAACGTGCGTCCCGCGGCGATGATCGCCGCAGGGCGCGCGCCGCTCGGGTCCAGCGTCCGCGTGCGATAGCGCGACCACAGGCCGAATAGACCGAGCGCATAGAAGGACAGCGTGAAAGGCCAGGCGAGCGCGCCGAACCAGCCGGTGAAGGAATAGAGGGTGAGGCCGATGATCATGGAGAGATTCAAAAGCCCTGCGCGCAAATTGGAGAGTCGCGTCTCCCCGAGCGCGATTTCGCCCGCCGCCAGCGTGTTCGCCAGCACGGAGGCCGGCATCGCCCAACTCATGATCGCGACATAGCTCAGCGTCAGCGCTTTGCCTTCCGGCGTGAAGCCGCCGAGCATCAGATCGATCCACCAGGCGCCGAGCGCCTGCACGCAGAGCATTGCCGCGACGGCGGCGAGCGTCAGCGCGCAGCAGAGCGAGGCGAGCAGGCGAGGGGCGCTTCCGTCCGCCTGCGCCCGCTGAAGCATGGGAATGAGTATGGCGGGCGCGCTTTCATTCTGCAGAAAGCACAATGGCAGCAGGATCACGGTGACGGCGCCCCTGTAACCGTCGGCGAGCAGTGAGGCGCCGAGCACTTGCGCCATAGCGATTTCGCGCCCGAAGCCGAGAATTTTGCTGGCGAGCGCGCCCATCATCAGCAGCGCCGCCATTTTGCGGGGGGCGGCCGCTCGAGCGGGCGCTGGAGGCGAATCCGGAGCGGCGGGCGCGGCGTCGCGCAGGCGTTGCGTCGCGCTCATTGTCGCCGTCGATGGTCGGTCGGGCGCGGGGCCGTCGCGGGGCCGCAGGCGAGAGCGAGCGCCATGAAGGTCCAGAACAAAAAGCCGGCTTCGCCGGACCCTATGCCGGCGAGCGGCAATTGCACGAGGAAAAAAACGCCGAATGCGCCGAGGACGACTCTGTCGGGGGAGTCGCCGTCGTTCATGGCGCCGAGGATCGCCGAGACGGCGACCCACACCAGCGCAAAAAGGCAGATGAGGCCGAAGACGATCCCCATGGATTGCCAGCACGCGATGATCATTCCGTCGACGGGCTGCGAACCGGCGACGCCCGTATCGACGGTGGTGAAGCCGGACCCGATCAGCGAGCTGTCGGAGAGGCTCCACAAAGCCGCATATTGATCGAGCCGCTCGCGCGCGCTGCCGTCGTGGCTGCCTTCCGAGAATGTCGCCAGTCGCGCGCTGATCTGGTCTCCGAAGGGCGTCGATGTCAGGGCGACGATCGTCGCCGCGCCGACGCCGAGCATCATCGCGAAGGACCGCCCGCGGGTCGCGCGGAACAGGCCGCAGAACAGTATGGCCGCGACGAGCGAGATCCAGGCCGTGCGATAGAGCGAAAGGAAGAGCGCGAGGGCGGCGGGCGCAGTGGCGATCTGCGACAGCCAGTCGCGCTTGCGAAACCAGACGAGCAGAAGCCCTGTCGCGGCGAAGGTGGCGAAACCAGCGGGCGCATTCATCGTGCCGAAGACGCGCACGCTATAGGGCAGGGGCTGGCCGATGGAGGTGATCGGCGCATTCTGCATCCAATAGCGATCCCAGGCGGGCGGATCGACATATTGGGCGACGCCGTAGAGGCCGACGAGCGGCAATGTGATCGCGAAGACATCGGCGAGCGCGGCGAGAATCTCGTCTCTCTCCGCGGCGCCCGCGAGCAGCATGGCATAGAGCAGAGGAGCGATCCATTTTATCGTATCGCGCGCGGCGCTCATCCATTCGCCTTGGAACAAGGTGAGGATCATCGCATAGAGGACGCAGCCGATGACCATGAACAAAGGGCGCATCCGGCGCATCCGATCCGACGAGGCCATAGGCTCGAGAAGATGATGCAGCGGCGCGATGAGGCAGGCGAGTGGCCCCAGCAGCATGAGGCTGCTCGTGTCATAGCCGAGCGCGAGATCGACGAGGCGTCTGACGAATGGCGCGAAGAGGAAGAGGAGCAGGGCGGCCCCGATATGCGCCGCCGGTCCGCGCCGCCAACTCCACCATCCGACCATCGCGCAAGCCGGCACGAATAATGCGCGCGCAGGCGGGCCGATGAACGGGCCCAGCGCGCCGAATATCAGCGATGTCACGAGCGCGGCGGCCGAGCCGACGAGGCAATCTCGCGAATTCCGCGCGGCGTCGCGATGCAGCCGAGCGTCAGTCGTCGCGCCGGGAAGGCTCGCCATCGCCGCTCAAGCCGCTACACGCAGGAGGCGCTTCAGAAAGGCCGGCTCGTCGCGCTCGACCATATTGACGGCGAGGCCGAGAAGTCGTCCGCCCGAAGCCGTGAGCCACTCCATCGCCCTCAGCGCTTCCTGCGCCGAACATTGTCCCGCGCGCGCGCAGAGCAGCGCCGCATCCGCGTGACGGACCAGCAGGCGCGCGTCCAATGTTTCGGCGGACGGGCAGTCGAGCAGGACGAGATCATAATCGCGCGTCGCCTGCAGCACAGTCCCGATGCGCATGCCGATCTGCGGCGGCGTCGCTTTGGCGGAGGCGCCGATAGGCAGAGCGTCGAGCTTTCGCGTCGCGGTCCTCGCCACGCAGTCGCGCAGAGGCGCTGTCGCATCCAACGCCTCGAACAGACCGGGTCCTCCTTCGAGGCCGAGCGCGGTCTCGAAGGCGGGAGCGGCGCGGTCGCATTCGACGACGAGCACGCGACGGCCCATCGTCGCCGCGAAACGCGCAAAGGCCAGAGTGAGAAAAGTCTTGCCGTCGCCATGGGCGGGCGAGGTCACGGCGACGATGCGCGATCCCTCCGCATCGCCGATGCGCGCGCTCGAATAAATGTCGAAGAGCGCGCGTTGCAGAGCGTCGTCGCGCTCGGCGAGCTTCAATGCGGGCTTCAACGGAAGGTTCTGCTTTTTCGGCGCGAGCAGGCCGAATGTCTTGCCTTGTTCTGCGCCGTGCTGATAGGGCAGCTCGACGCAGAGCTCTTCGCCAGTCGAGGCGGCGAGCTCGGCCGAGCCGCGCAGGCTCTTGTCGAAACGGTCGCGCAGGATCGCCGCCGCGGCGCCGAGCAGAGCGGCGAGCGTCGAGCCGGCGGCGAGAAACGGCAGGCGCTTGGGGAAATAGGGAAGATTGGGCAGATCAGCCATGCTGACGAGGCGCGTGCTTCCATTCAGGACGCGGCGGTCGGCGTCGAGCTCGCTGGCGCGCTTGTAGAGTTCGGAATATTGGCGCCTCTTTATGTCGACGCCATGGACGAGCGTGTCGATCGAGCCTTGGTCGATCATCGCGTCGCCGACTTCGGTTTTGGCCGCGGCGACCTGCGCTTTCAACGAGCCGACGAGCGAATTGGCCGCTTCGTAGTTTCTCTTCACGGCGGCGGCGACGCCGGCGACCTCGGCGGCGAAGCGTCGCTGCACCATATCGCGCTCGCGCTCCAATTCGCGCAGCGCCGGATGCAGGTCTCCGAGCGTGCTCCGCGCGGAAGCGAGCCGTATCTCGACCATTGTGAGCTGCTGCTTGAGGTCGGAAACGCTACGGCTGGCCAGCACGGCGGGAGAATCGGCCAGTCCCTTTCCCTTGTTCGCGGAGATTTCCTCGAGACGCGCCGCGGCTTCCGCTCGCGTCGTCTCTGCCGCCGAGAGTTGCTGCGTGAGGCTGGTCAGCCGCTCGGAGTCGATCAGCGCGTTGGTTCCGCGCGCGAGACCCTTCTTGCGCTTGAACTCTTGAATTTTCGCGTCGTCGTCGCGCAATTCGCCATCCAGCCGACGGACCTCCGCCCACAGCCAGTCGGCGGCGCGCCGGCGCCCGGAAGAGAGAGTTTCGCGTTGATCGTCGAGAAAAGCAACGATCAGCGCATTGGCCATTTTCTGCGCGATCTCCGGCCGCGTGGAGCGATAGGAAATGCTGATGACGCGCGAGCGTCCGACATTGCCGATCGAATAGCGCGGTTGAACATATTCGATCATGGAGTCCGGATCGCGTTTTATTTTGTCGCAGATCGAGGGGCGGCCCGATATTTCGAGGAGAGCGCCGACCCCTTTGTTCGCCGCGCAATCTTCCAGCGCGAGATCGAAAATGCCGGGAGCGGCGATCGCCGCTTTCATCACGCGGGAGGAGCCGATGACGAGAAGCTGGCTCTCCATATCCGCCGGATCGCCGGCTTTCTGAGCCCAGACGCCGGAGGCGTTGTTGTCGCCGGGTTCTTGCTCGGCGACGATCACGGAGCCGGTCGCCAAATATTGAACCGGCAGCACGACGAGCGCGACGACGACGGCGACGAGGATCGCAGTGAAAATTGCGGCGAAGATCGCCCTACGTCGCCACAGCGCGGCGACGAAGCTTCGTTCTGGCGCGCTCGCGGCATGGCCCGCGGCGCGTTTCGGCGCGAGATCTGAAACGGCTGCGCCTAGATTGTCATAGGCCATGCGGACGTCCAATTCGATTCCACGCCGCGTTCTCGACTTTCGATCGTGTGGTCTACGAGGTCTTCGAGCTCTCGTCGAAAGCGTTCGGCCGAGAATCTCTGGGCCTGCTTTCGGCATTCGGAGCTCGAGAAGTGATCCTCCTGCGCGACGAAGCTGCGGACGCAGTCTGCGATCTCCGCGGGAGTGGCGTTGGCGAAGAACATCCCCGATCGAGGCGCCGTCGCCGACACCGACTCTCGTGCGCCGCCGCGATTGAGCGCCAGAACCGGCGTGCCTTCCGACATGGCCTCCACCACGACGATCCCGAAATCCTCCTCGGCGGCGAAAACGAATGCGCGCGCCGAGGCCAAAAGATAGCGAAGCCGCTCGTCGCTCACGAAGCCCTCGAAGGCGACATTGGGGGTCGCGATCTTGCGCAGTCGCTCGGCGTCGGGGCCGTCGCCCGCTACGATCAGTCGAAGATCTCGCAGTTCGGCGAATGCCCGCACGATGGCCTCCACATTTTTGTAGGGCACGAGTCGACTGGCCGTGACGAAGTTGCTTTGGCGTGGCGCATCGACGCATCGGCCGAGCGAGACCGGCGGATAAATGACCCTCGCTCGACGGCCATAGGCTTTCTCGATTCGTCGCGCGACGAAATGCGAATTGGCGATGAGGACGTCCGGCCCATTCGCCGTTCGCGCGTCCCAAATGCGCAAGTAATGAAGCAGGCTGCGGGCGATGGCTCCTTTGAGCCCGTTTCGATAGCCATTGTCGCGCAAATATTGGTGCTGCATGTCCCATGCATATCGCATCGGCGAATGAATATAGGAGATATGAATCTGATCTGGCCCCGTGAGCACGCCTTTGGCGGCGGCGAAGCTGCTCGAGATGACGAGGTCGTAAGAGGAGAGATCGAACTGCTCGATCGCCAAAGGCATCAAGGGCAGATACCAGCGATGGCGCGTGGCGATGAAAGGGGCGTTCTGCAAGAAGCTGGTCGTCTCGTGAGCGATGCCGATGACGGCGCGGTCCTGCGGCGTGAGAAGGTCGAAGAGCGAAAAAACATGCGCCTGCGGATAGCAGCGCAAAATCTCGCGGAGGACGCGTTCGGCGCCGCCTACGACATAGAGCCAGTCGTGCACAACTGCGACGCGCATCGAAAAAAACTTCCCTTGCTGTTCTCGAGCGAGCGTCGATCGAACAGGATCGTCCGTTCGGCGCGGTAGGGCCCCGGCTATCATTTCAAAAAACGAGCGACGCCGTCCGGCGAGGACGCGAGATGGAAATCTCCCGCTTTCAATTCCGTATTTGTACGATTATGCTCACGCTCCCGTAAAGTCGCTTTTGTGAGGGTTAGTTAACACCCGCGCATTCGGCGATTGTGGCGAAAATGGACACGAGCGGCGTGACGACCGACATCTCGATTTAGAAAGATTCTGCGATATCCGAGTATTGAAGAGCGGCTCGCGCGCGACGGTTTCGACTGAAAAATAGTCGCTCTCGGCTTGCACCGGCGCCGATACTTCGAGACGGGTCGCGGCGAAATTCTATCGCCAGGCCTGCCTGGAGGCGCCCCTCGCCAGGGCCGTGTCCCAAGCTGCGCGATTTGGCGCGGACGTTCGAGAAAAGCGTTCTAGGGGTCTGGACAAGGCCTTCGGCAGTTTCTATAAGCCCGCTCTCGGCGTCGCTCGGCGCCCAGGCCCAGGTAGCTCAGTTGGTAGAGCATGCGACTGAAAATCGCAGTGTCGGTGGTTCGATTCCGCCCCTGGGCACCACTCCCACCTACGAAAATCCACGCTAGACTACGATAAATCAACGAGTTAGCGACCCGCTCCGGCGGAGCCGCCCTCGGCGGCTCTACGCCCGAATACGCTCCGACTTGCCTCCTCCTCCTTGCTGTCCCCTTGCTAGAAAGGACGCTCGGCAATAGCCTTCGCTCCCAGCTGACGCGCTTCTGGCCGAATGGGAGAGCGGGTATGCGGGAGAAGATCACCAAGCGGACGGTCGAGGCGATCGAGCCTTCGGTGCGCGACACCTTTCTTTGGGACAGCGAGATTCCCGGATTTGGCTGCAAGGTGACGCCGAAGGGAGGTCGCATCTACCTCCTGCAATATAGCCAGGGCGGTCGAGACCATCGCGTCACGATCGGCCGACACGGCGTCGAGTTCACCGCTGAGCAGGCGAGAAACGAAGCGCGTCGCCTACGTGGTTTGATCGCCTCGGGAGAAAATCCGGCCCAGGTCCGCTCTCACGAGCGATCCGTGCCGACGATCGCGGCACTGGGGGAGCGTTATCTTGAGGAATATGCGGGGCTTTACAAAAAGCCCTCGGCTTTGGCGCAAGACAAGCGCAACCTGCAAAATCACATCAAGCCGCTGATCGGCGCGCTGAAGGTCTCCGACGCCGAGCGCCAGGACATTTCTCGCGTCATGCGGGACATCGCCGCCGGCAAGACCGCGAAGGACGAGAAAACGAAGCGTCAAGGACGACGAATCGTTCGCGGCGGGGAGATCGTCGCCAATCGCGTTCACGCGCTCCTTTCCAAAATGTTCCAGCTGGCCGAGGATTGGAAATACCGGCCTGCCGGTTCCAATCCATGCCGCGGCGCCAAGCGCTTCGCGGAGCACAAGGTCGAACGATATCTGTCGGTCGACGAGCTCGCGCGCCTGGGACGCGCGTTGAACGCCGCCAAAGAAGGCCGCCTTATTGTCGATCCAGAGGCCGTGAAGCCCGCCAAACGCAAGCGGGGTGGTCAAAAAAAGCTCGGACCTCGCTCCGAAAATCCCTACGCGGTGGCGGCGATCGAACTGCTGTTGTTGACCGGTTGCCGCCTCGGCGAGGTGCTGAACTTGCGGTGGTCCGACGTCGACATCGAACGTCGCTTTCTCCTGCTCCCCGACAGCAAGACAGGAGCAAAGACCGTCTACCTCTCCGAGGCCGCCATCAGCACCATAGGAAAAATCAGTCGGAATCCGAAATCGCTGTATCTTTTCCCGGGAAAAAGCGCCGACGAGCCGCTTCGGTCTATCCGAGTGCCTTGGGAGCACATATGCAAAGCAGCCCGCCTCGAAAATCTCCGACTGCACGACTTGAGGCACAGCTTCGCGAGCGTCGGTGCGGCCAGCGGCCTGAGCCTGCCGATGATCGGCGCGCTTCTAGGGCATTCGCAACCGACCACGACCGCACGCTACGCCCACCTCGCCGCCTCCCCTCTGCACCAAGCGGTCGACGAGATCGGCACGAAAATCGTAAGCGCCGTCGCGACCCCATTGATTCTTTGGGTTCGGAAGGATTTTCGGATGTGAGATTCTTCGGAGGGACAGCCATGTCTCTGGAAGGATCCGAAGATGAACGAGA